>JBEAUN010000111.1:0-10739 GCA_041161415.1 Pseudomonadota bacterium
GCCACCATGCGCTGCTGCTCGCCGAAGGGCAATTGCAGCCGCGGCGTGAGGCCCAATTGCTCGCTTGGTTCGAAGCGCTGCTGCATCAAGCCCTACAAACGCAATTTGAATCGAAGCCCGCGGTGCGCGCTGCGTTGCCACAGCTGCGTGAGGCACTCCTGCAAGGCACCATCACGCCTGCGATAGCGGCGCAGCAGGCCCTGTCGTTGGCGTAACACGGGGGCGCGTTTTCCGCTCGCGCCACACGCCATCATCTCCGCTTCCGCACCGACTCGCGCTCAACCCATGGCCTTCGCGATTTGATTCGATCGCTTGTGGATAGGCGCGGGAACTTTAGCGCAACTCCCTGGCCCGGAACTGTCATGGGCCACCGTTTTCGGTGGCGTGCCTTTTGGGTCAAGGAGAAAACCAATGCGCCTGACGTCCGAAAACACTCGCATTTCCACGCTGTTGCTGATGTTCTTGGGATTCATCGGCGCTTCTCCTGCATACGCTCACATCACCCCTCCGCCACCGCTCACCGCTGCTGAAAAAGAAGCGATCAAGCAACTCGATCAGAATGTGCTCGATGCCAACACAGCCATGATTCAGGGGCGGGCGAATATCAAGAAACTGTATGCTGCACGAGCGAAAAGTCAGTCGCATGATGACCTCGTGGAAAAGGCAAAAGCGCGTCGCAAGGCAATGGAAGAATTGCTCACCAAGAACCCAAAACTCGCGGCCAGCCGAGCAATCTCAGCGAGCATGCGAGACCGCATGCCACCGGAAGTGCAAGAGCATATCGAAGAGGAGGTCACACTGTCCGGCACCACACTCCTACACCACGCCGATGACTGGAAAAATAACCGCGCGATCAACAAACTTTTTGTTCGCACAAACGGGGGTAAAACGCTCGAGGTCTTGGGCCTAAGCGACCATGAAAAGTACGAAGTCATCGGCAAGAACGTGCGCATCAAAGGCCATCGTTTCGGAAATCGGCTTGCGCTGGCCGACAAAAATCGACTCCAAAAACAGGAAAGCGCACCCGGCAAACTCGCACCCATGGCCCGCGCTGCTGCCACCCCCTCTGGACCGATAGTCAGCAACAAAGTGCTGACGGTGGTGGCCGATCTCAAGGATCGGACGAATGAATGCTCGGTCGAGCAGGTCAGAGAGCTGGTTTTTGGCGCAGGAAATTCAGCAAACAAAGCGATCACCGAGTCAGCAAATGGTGCTTTTACCCTCGACAATTGGTACCTCATTCCGCGAAGGATAAAGATCGATCTGGCTGCCAGTGAAGTAGGTGCAGCAAGCGACATTTGGGATGAACAAACATTAAATTGGCGTCTTCAAGGCGTGGCAAAAGATGCGCTGGTAAAGAGCGGCTATGGCAACGTCGTCAATGATCCAAGCTATGGCATCTTCAATTTGATCTTGCCCTATGACATACCGGTGGTATGGGGTGGGCGCGGCGGACAAATCACCACCAAACGCGGGTCGCAATACGTCACAGAAGGCATTACAGCCATTACATGTGAATTGACTCGGCCTCAGCTTTTCAGCCACGAACTCGGCCACGCCATCGGTTTCCACCACGCCTCCGCGATCATCAACAATCAAGAAGATGAATATGGCGACAACTCTGACTTCATGGGCGGAAATAACGGGAACGTACGTTCAAATGCCGCACACCGCTACCAAATGGGCTGGCTGCCCTCAGGTTCCGTGATTGAAGTCGCAAGTTCAGGCACCTACAGCATTCAGGCCTTGGGGGCTGAATCAGGCACCAACCCGCAGGTGCTGAAAATCGCCATTCCCGGCAGCTCACGCTTCTACTTTGTGTCGTTGCGAAAGAAAATGGGCCGGGATGCTGCGCTCGATTACAACTACGCCGGAAAACTCAGCATCCACGACGCCGATCCTGGCTCAACCTGGAACCGCCCAGTTCTGGTGTCGAGCCTCGCTACCAATAGCCAGTATCAAAAGGCTGAACACGGGATCAAGATTACCCATCTCTCAAACAACACCCAAAGCTCTTCAGTCAAGATTGAATTTGCCACCGAAAGTTGTGTGGAAAAAACACCCGATCTCGTAGTAGTAACAATGCCTGCCTACGTTCAACCGGGCATGGCAGGCACTATCTCGGTCAATCTTAAAAACAACAACAGCAGCGCGTGTGGCTCATCAACATTTGCATTAAAACTGGTGGCGCCCAATGGCTGGGTGACTCAAAGCAAAGATGTCGTTTTGTCGGCACAAGCACAATCCACCAGCAATCTTTCCGTAACAATTCCCCAGAGCCAGGCCACAGGCGCTTATGCGGTAAAGATCAGCGCCGCACAGTCAGCCCGACCGGATTTGCTGAAATCCATCGAAGCCACGCTGGTTGTAGACAATCCGGATAGCTCTGGCCCTGAAATCACCCCCACCAGCCCCGCTGCCAACACGACCCTTGAGGCGGGCCGCAGCTATGCACTGCAGGCCAGCACCACCGATGCCTCTGGTATCGCGAGCGTGAAGTTCAGCTTCGATCGCGCCGGTGCAAGCCCCCTGTCCCTGGGCGATGGCGCGGCCAATGGCAGCGCATACACGTTCAACTGGACAGTGCCTACCAACTTCTCCGCTGGGGCCGGCTCGATCCGCATCACGGCCACGGATACAAAGGGCAATGTCACTGAGAAAATCATCCCTGTGAGCATCAATGTGGCCGACACCACCCCACCCTCGCTCACCCCCACCAGCCCCGCCGCGGATACCATGCTGCAAGTTGGCCGCAGCTATGCACTGCAAGCGATTGCCACTGATGCTTCAGCCGTAGCAAGCGTGAGCTTCAGCGTCGAGCGCCCCTGGAAGGCCTCTCAAGCGCTTGGCAACGGAGCACCAAGCGGCGATAACCGATACACGCTTAATTGGTCAGTCCCCAACGAGCTTGCGGCTGGGCCTGCCACCATCCGAATCATTGCTCGCGACAAGGCGGGCAATGCTTCAGAAAAGACGCTCCCCATCAAGATTGGCGTCCCACCCGCACTGACCACGTTGCAACCCGCTGCCAACGCAGTCCTTGATGCAGGCCGCACCTACCGGCTTCAGGCATTGGCCACCGATCCATCCGGTGTAAAGAGTGTGACGTTCGCCTTTGAACGCGTCGGCGGGACCCCGCTTGCGATCGGGAATGGGGCAAAACTGCCTGGCGATATATTTGCGATGGACTGGAATGTGCCGTCAAATCTTGTCGCAGGCCCTGGTGCCATTCGCGTGAGTGCCCAAGATATTTACGGCAACACTTCCGAGAGGATGATTGCGGTGAGCATTTCCGGGGCGGACACCACGCCACCTTCTGTCACCCCCTTGAGCCCAGCTTCAAACACAAGCCTTGAGGCCGGCCGCAGCTATACGCTACAGGCTAACGCCACCGATGCCTCTGGCATCGCAAGTGTGAAGTTCAGCTTCGATCGCGCCGGTGCAAGCCCAGTCGTTTTGGGTAATGGTGTCGCCAATAACAGCGGATACACGCTCAACTGGACGGTGCCGAGCAACTTCTCCGCAGGGCCTGGCTCAATCCGCATCAGCGCCACAGATACAAAGGGCAATGTCACGGAGAAAACCATCCCGGTGAGCATCAGCGTGAACGACACCACACCACCTTCTGTCACGCCCATGAGCCCGGCTGCAAACACAAGCCTTGAAGCGGGCCGCAGCTACACACTGCAGGCTAACGCCACTGATGCCTCTGGCATCGCAAGTGTGAAGTTCAGCTTCGATCGCGCCGGTGCAAGCCCAGTCGTTTTGGGTGATGGTGTCGCCAATGACAGCGGATACACGCTCAACTGGACGGTGCCGAGCAGCTTGGCTGTAGGGGCTGGCTCGATCCGCATCACGGCCACAGATTCAAAGGGCAACGTAGCGGAGAGTACTATCCCGGTGAATATCGCAGGCACGCCCACTGCGAATGTGGTGTCCATTACCAACAAGGCATTCTCTTCCTACGTGGTGACATACCGCGCGGATGGCTGGATGTATGGTGTTCCCTGGAATGGCTGGGATACGCAGAAATGGAGCGCAGTGCAGACGGGTGACAGCATCACCTTCAAATCAGCCGCCAATGGATTATGTCTGCAATCCACTGACAGCATACCGGGCTCCAAGCTAGTGCTGTCCACCTGTGATGGCAGCGCTAAGCAAAGCTGGCGGATGACGAAGGTAACGCAAGATGGCACTACCTGGCAGATGCTCAGCAATGCCATGAGCAACCTTTGCATGCACCCAGGTTCCACCGGAACGGGACGCCTCCAGCAAGGTAGTTGCAATATCTACGATGCGAGGCTGATTTGGAAAATAGATGCACGATAAGCATCCGTAAAACCGGCGGGCGTATCAGAATACGCCCGCCGGTTTTTTAGCGACTTCACTCAGTCATATTGAACGCTTACCCTCGGTATATCCCTGCGGCAACCCTGCTGGGAGCAAACCCCGATTCAAGATTAAGCAACAATTTCCTGATCGGCGCGGGCAGGGCACAGGCTCCAATCGATTCCAGCGGATACCATGCTGTTGGCAACAAGGTACTTCTTTCCAAAGGGCTCACCCTGCACAACACCGGCCGCAACTCGAGCTCGAAATGAGTGAAGGCATGCGTGAAGGGAGCCAGCGCTTCATAAGCCTCAAGGGCGAGGCCCAAGGATTCCACGCGCACTGACAGTGAAGCGCTGCCATCCCACTCCGGCAGACACTTCAACCCACCCCAGATACCCGCAGGCGCTCGCTGCTCCAGCAACACAGTATCATCATGCAGCAGCACGAGATAATGCATCGCCCGCTTCGGTGCGGCCTTGCGCGGCCGCGCGGTGGGCAGTGTCCCGGTGCGTCCGGTTTGAAGCGCGATGCAGGCATTGGCCACCGGGCAGTCCGCACAGCGTGGCTTAGCACGAGTGCATAACGTGGCGCCTAAATCCATCAGCGCCTGGGTATAGGTGTCGATCGATTGTGCCGGTAGCAGCGATTCAGCCAGACCCCAGAGCTGGTTTTCAATCGCCTTCTCACCAGGAAAACCTTCAATGCCAAAGGCGCGTGTGAGCACACGCTTCACATTGCCATCCAGAATCGCAGCCCGCTCGCCAAAACAAAATGCCGCAATGGCCGCCGCGGTGGAGCGCCCCACGCCGGGCAGCTCTGCCAGCTCGCGGGCAGTCTGCGGAAACTGGCCGCCAAAACGCGCCATCACCATGATCGCGGCACGATGAAGATTGCGTGCGCGGGCATAGTACCCAAGCCCCGCCCACAAGGGCATCACCTCCTCGATCGGGGCCGCGGCCAGTGCCGCCACATCCGGAAAGCGGGCGATAAAACGCTCGAAATACGGTATCACCGTAATCACCTGCGTTTGCTGCAACATGATCTCGGACAACCACACGCGATAGGGCTCGCGCGTGGCGCTCCAAGGCAGATCATGGCGGCCGTGATGGCGCTGCCAGTCAATCAGCGTGTGCGCGAATGCAGACATCAAGGAGCCACCGGTTTCACCCGCGAGGCACACAGCCCTGCCCGCTCGCGGGCGAGGGGGGTGTCTGGCCCAGTGGCCAGCGCCACGCCCATGCGGCGCTTAATAAAGGCTTCCGGTTTGCCAAAGAGCCGCAGATCAGTGTTTGGCACAGCGAGCGCTTCGGCCACGCCTTCGAAGGCGATCCCGGCTTCATTCATGCCGCCGTAAATCACCGCCGAGGCACCGGGCTCGCGCAAGGACACATCCACCGGCAACCCCAAAATGGCGCGGGCATGGAGCTCGAATTCGCTCATGCGCTGCGAGCACAACGTGACCAGCCCCGTATCATGCGGGCGGGGGCTCACTTCAGAAAACCAGACTTGATCGCCCTTGATAAAAAGCTCCACGCCGAAAATGCCACGCCCGCCCAGATTGCCAGTGATGGCGCCCGCGATCTCGCGAGCGCTGGCCAGGGCTTTGGGTGACATCGCCTGCGGCTGCCAGGATTCCACATAATCGCCGGCCACTTGCACATGGCCAATCGGCTCGCAGAAAAAAGTCTCGATCTGCCCGCTTTGGCCCAAGGCGCGCACCGTGAGCTGGGTGATTTCATAATCGAAATCGATCACGCCCTCGACAATCACCCGGCCCTGATTCACCCGCCCGCCGATTGCGGCGTAATCCCAGGCGGCGGCGAGTGCGGCTTGATCGCGCACGAAGGATTGGCCCTTGCCGGAAGAAGACATCACCGGCTTCACAATGCATGGATAACCGATGTCTTCCTCCACCGCGCTTCGCAAGGCCTCCAGTGAATCGGCAAAGCGATAGCGCGAAGTGGGCAGTGCCAACTCCTCCGCCGCAAGCCGGCGGATGCCTTCGCGATTCATGGTGAGGCGGGCGGCGCGCGCGGTGGGGATGATTTCGCACACACCCTCGCGCTCGATGTCTTCGAGCATATCAGTGGCAATCGCCTCGATTTCCGGCACCACCAGATGCGGCCTTTCTGCTTCGATGAGCGCGCGCAGCGCTGCGCCATCGGTCATGTTGATGACATGGCTGCGGTGGGCCACCTGATGACCGGGGGCATTGGGATAGCGGTCTGCCGCGATCACCTCGACACCCAGCCGCTGCAAGGCGATAATGACCTCTTTGCCGAGTTCTCCGCTGCCCAGCAGCATGACTCTGATGGCCGAAGGTGAAAGGGGTGTGCCGAATCTCATGATGACGCTCTCCGAAAAAATCTCTGCCTGCGCGACTCAAAAATCCGCGGCGATCATAGCACCGCGCGCGCCGCTTGCCGCAGCTTGCCCAGTCGGTCTTTCTCATGTCTGAACAATCTCACGCCCTTTTTGACAGCCTTGCCTTTCGTCGCGCCCTGGGGCGCTTTGCCACGGGCATCACCGTGGTCACCGCCCGCGGGCCGGATGGCAAACTGGCGGGGCTGACTGTCAATTCTTTCAATTCAGTCTCGCTCTCTCCCCCGCTGGTGTTGTGGAGCCTGGGGCGCGACTCGCCCTCGCATGAGGTGTTTGAAGCGTCGAGTCATTTTGCCGTGAATGTCTTGAGCGCCGGGCAGATTGATCTGTCCAACCGTTTCGCCCGTTCGGGGGGCGACAAATTCGCCGGCATCGCCTGGCAGCCGGGCCTGCAGGGGGCGCCTTTATTGCCCGATTGCTGCGCGTGGTTTGAATGCCGCGTGGCGGCCCGGCACCCGGGCGGCGACCACACGATTTTCATTGGCGAGGTGGAAAAAATTCGCGATGATGTGAAGCGCGCACCTCTTGTTTATTTCGGCGGCGAGTATTGTTTTGTGACCCCAGCACAGACCAAGGATGCCCCATGAAAGCGACCACGCCCCACACCATCTGGCTCATCCCCGCGGTGTTCGACCGCGTTTGGCGCGATGAGCGGCACTATGTGATTTGCGAGCAATTTCGCGGGCTCGCCGAAGGGGTGAGCTTGATGATCGAAGAAGGCGACGAAGACGGCACCCGCTCCGGGCGCAACATGCGCGCCCGGGTGGAGGTGGTATCACCGGCCGGCAGCGAGGGGCTGCCGCGGGATGTGTGCGTATTCGAGATCACGGTGACGGAAAAACGGGCTGCGCGGTAGCATATAGCCGTCTAGCATCCAGAATCAGGCCCCTGCCTGCCCGTCAAACCGTCATTCATCAGGAGATTGCCATGCGCCATTTCATCGCTCTGCTCGCCCTTTCGCTCACCGCCGGCCTGGCCCAAGCCGCCGACCCCGCCATCGAGGCGGCCAAAGGCAAACTCAAGCAAGACAAAGCGACCCACCAGGCTGACAAGGAAAAACTGGCCGCCGACAAAGCCGCCAAAGCAGATAAAGCCGTGATCCAGGCTGACAAGGAAAAGGTGAAAGCCGGAAAAGCCACGGTGCAGCAAGACAAGCAAGCCCTGGAAGCCGCCAAGGCCAAGCATCAGGAAGACAAAGCCGCCAAGCAGGCCGCCAAGGCAGCGGCTGCAAAATAACGGCTGGCTTTCGCTGCGAGACGGCGCTCATTCGGGCGCCGTTTTTATTTCACAACGCCGCCCCCGGCTCTTCAAAAATCACCAAGTGATCCACCTCCAGTCGGATACCGATCGGCTCGCCGATGCTGTGGTTATGGTGGCTTGGCACCAGCGACACCACCTCTTGGCCTGAGGGCAGCGCCAGCGTGTATAAAAACTGCGCGCCGCGAAACGCCTTTGACACCACCCGCGCTTGAAGCGGGCTGTCATCATCATGCTGGATGTCGTCCGGGCGAATCAGCACCGTGACCGGCCCTTGCTCGGCGCGGCCGCGAGGTTCTCGCGTTTGAATCACACCCAGCTCGGTCTGCACTTGATGCCCATTGAGGCGCAGGCCGTGGAGGAGCACGCCCTCACCGATGAATTCCGCGATGAAGCGGCTCGCGGGCTCGTGGTAGAGATCATAGGGGCTCGCCCACTGCAAAATGCGCTGCTGCGCCATCACGCCCACCACATCGGCCACCAGGAAGGCTTCGTGCTGATCATGCGTGACAAAAATCGCGGTGGTGTGGGTGTGTTTGAGAATCTGCTTAACATCCAGCGCGAGCTTTTCACGTAAGGTCACATCCAGGTTGGAGAAGGGCTCATCGAGCAGCAGAATCTGCGGCTCGCTCGCCAGCGCACGCGCCAATGCCACGCGCTGTTGCTGCCCGCCCGAGAGCTGATGCGGAAAGCGATTGGCAAAGTCACTCAGCCCCACCAACTCAAGCATCTGCGCCACACGCTGGCGGCGTGCTTCGCGCGACAAAGCCGACAGCCCAAAGCCCACATTGCCCGCCACATCCAGATGCGGAAACAGCGCGTAATCCTGAAACACCATGCCCACGCCGCGCTTCTCGGGCGGGGTGTGGTGCTCGCGCTCGCTCACCGTCACACCATTGAGACAAATGCGCCCGGCGCTCACCCGCGCAAAGCCGGCAATCGCGCGCAGCACCGTGGTTTTGCCGCAGCCCGAGGGGCCGAGCAGGCAGGCGATCTGGCCTGGGGAGAGTTGCAGCGATAAGCCTTGGAGCACCGTCTGCGCGCCATAGGCCACGCTGATGTTGTCGATCTCCAGTGCCGGCGTGTCATTCATGGTGGGTGTCCCGCATCAGCATCACCACCGGAATCAGCCCCACCAGCACAATGAAAAGCGCAGGCAGCGCGGCGTGTTCCCACATGCCTTCCGAGGTCATTTCAAATATCCGCACCGACAGCGTATCCCAGCCAAAGGGGCGGGTCATCAGCGTGATCGGCATTTCTTTCATCACATCCACAAACACCAACAGCGCGGCAGACAGCACGCTGCCGGATAACAGCGGCAGATGCAGTCTCCACAACACCGCGCGCGGCGAAAGCCCCAGGGAGCGGGCGGCTTCTTCCTGGCTGTCGGTGATGCGTTTAAAACCCGCTTCAATCGGCCCGAACCCCACCGCCAAAAAGCGGCTGGAAAGGCCCAGCAGCATCACCAGCAGTGTGCCGCCCAGCATGATCGGCACGCCCCATGACAGCGCGGCAAGGCGCTGATCCAGCCATGCCACCGGAATATAAATGCCCACGGCCAGCACCATGCCCGGCACAGCGTAACCCAAGGTGGCAATGCGGGTGAGTGCAGCGGTGATGACATCGGCATGCGCGCGCCGCGCCCAGGCGAGCCACAAGGCAGCGACCCCCACCACCAGCGCCGAGCAGGACGCCAGCAGCACAGAATGCCAGATGAATTGCAGGTAACGGCTGTCAAAATCGGTCTGCCACACGGAGACAACCCAGATCACAATCTGGATGAACGGCACAATGAAGGCCATCAACAACACCCCCGCGCAGACGCCCAACGCCAACCAGCGCAGCCGACCTTTAAGTAGAATGCGCTCCCCCGCCCCCAGCCGCCCGGCATAGGCACGCTGACCGCGGGCTTTGTTTTCCAGCGCCACCAAGAAGAGCACCAGCACCACCAACAAAGACGCCAGCTGCGAGGCCAGCGGCAGATTGAATAACGCAAACCAGGCTTTGTAAATCGCCGTGGTGAAGGTGTCGAAATTGAAAATCGACACCGTGCCAAAATCCGCCAGTGTCTCCATCAGCGCAAGTGTCACCCCCGCCACCCACCACGGGCGGGACATCGGCAGCGCCACTTTCCAGAAGGCCTGGGTGTGGCTCAGCCCCAGGGTTTGCGCCGCTTCCATGAGCCGCTTGCCCTGGGTGAGAAAAGCCTGCCGGGCAAGCAGATACACATAAGGGTAAAGCGCAAAGCTCATCACCAGCACCACGCCCCAGGTGGAGCGTATCGGCGGAAACCACAGCGGCGCGCCAAACAGCGTGCGCAATAAAGTTTGCACCGGGCCGGAATAATCCAGCAAAGCCACATGCACGAAAGCCAGCACATACGCCGGCATGGCCATGGGCAGCATCAGCGCCCAGGTGAAAAATCGCCGCCCGGGAAACTCGCACACTGCAGTGAGCCAAGCGAGCCCCACCCCCAAGAGCAGCGTGCCTGCGCCCACACCCACCACCAATAAAGCGGTATTGCCCAGCACGCGCGGCAGCACATGCTGAGCAAGATGCGCCCACTCGTCAGGCTGGGGCTGCAAAAAAGCGCTCATCACCACGCCCAGAGGCACATGATGAGCAGCGCAATCGGCAGCATCGACCACGCGGGTTGGCGTGGTTTATCGATAACCGGCACGATCCATCAATCGGGTCGCGGCTGCCTGCAGCTCGCCCGCTTTCGAGACATTGATGAGATTGGGTTTGAATTCGCCCCAGGCCTTGAT
>JBEAUN010000112.1:0-18439 GCA_041161415.1 Pseudomonadota bacterium
ACAGCCAGGCGGCCCAAAAAACAGGCAATCCGGCGTGCAGCGATCTCACCCCAGTGGTGAGCTCATTAAACGGCAAAAACGCAAATCGACTCATGTCGTTATTAAGATTAACAAGCGGTCAACTGCGGTTTTTAGGTTCAAGCAACTCCGCGATGTCCTCGTGCTTCCTTTCCGCCGCGATCAGACGCGCCGTCTTGCCGTCTTTGCTCAAGAGGCGCACATCGATGCCAGGGGCGTCCAACAGGGCTTTCACCACCTCGAGGCGGCCCCAGCGGGCGGCGATCATGAGCGCGGTGTGGTCTTGCCGATGCCGCTCGTTTGGATCGGCGCCGTTTGCCTGGCTCAAGAGCCTGACCGCTTCCGCGTGACCACGACGGGCGGCGATGGTGAGCGGGGTGTGGCCGCCGTCATGGGTGGCACCGAACGTGACCCCTTCAAAGCTCAAAAGCGCCGAGACCATTGCGCTATTGCCCGTGGCAGCGGCGTGCATCAAAAGCGTCATGCCCTCGCGCAAGGGCGCATTAACATCGACCCCCTTTGCCCCCGCCAAGGCAGCCACGATGCCCGCCAAGCCCCGACGCGCGGCATACAGCAGCACGCTGGGCTCGCCGTGTAGCGGCATGTCGGCACGTGCGCCTTTTGCAACCTGTGCGCGTACCGCTTCAACATCGCCTGCCAGCACGGCTTTTTGCAAGGCGCTCTGACCCTGATGATCGCGATAGTCGATGCTCAAGTCACCCAAACTCAGATCCTGCATATAAAGCTCGCTGCGTTCGAGATTCGCCAGCGGCTTGGCACTGGCTTTTGCCACCAAATCTGCCGGCAATGCGCGAAAGTCAAGGAGGCTGCGATGGATCACCGCTTGGGCAGACGCGAGCTTGAAGCGAAGAATCGCCTCCCCGCGCAACGGGGTGTGCCGGATGTGCGCATCCACGGCGCGCCAGCTCGCGTTGTCGGCTTCGACTTCTCGATCCAGTTGATCATCCATCAGGGCCACCAAGCGGGTGATTTCCTCGCTGAGCGGCCCGACTTCGGGAATCTCCGGCGTGAAGGCTGGATCGATGCCTTCGGGCACCTGCAAAAGCCGCTGCACGCAGCCCACATTGCACGGCTGCTCGCGCCCGATGTCGCGCAGGCATGCGAAAAACATCGCCACCAAATGCTCGCGCAGCGTCTCATCAGCGTGACGCGAGCAATATGCCCACACTTGGCGCAGCACTTCACGGATGTCGGTGTGCAAGTCGCCTTCGTCAATGCGCTCCGTCTTTCCAAGCGCATGATCGAGCCCTGCTTGGGCCGCATCGTCGGCTGCAGGCTGGGCGAGAATCTGCTGGAAGGTAGCCACGAGGCTGGGCGGCTCGACCTGATTGCGCGTCTTGATCCGGGCCAGGGCGAGCGCCCCGCTGGTGAGCATGCCGCCCAAATGGACATTGGCCCCCCAGCCTTGGTGGATGCGCCCAATCGTGCGGCCCACCGCACCGCGCTGCATTTGACGACCATGAATGTCTGGGTCGCGCAGTAGCCCTTCGATATCGGCACGCGGCACCCGCACGCCATCAATCTCGATGAGCTTGTGGTCTTCTTCAGGCAGGGCGTCGAGCAAGGCGCGGGCGGCGCGGGGCACTAGTTGGCGAGCGCGCAGTGCGTAGAACAAGGCCAGGGCCAGGCGCCAGGGACCATCTTTGTGACAGGCATCGGCCGCTTGTGCGTGCGGTTCACGCATCAATCGCTCACCGAGCGCCAGGTTGGCTTCAATGGCCGCAGGCACGGTGTGGGGGATCTCGAGTCGGCTCAGGTGATCGGCCCAGCGGGTGAGAGTTTCGACGGATTCAAAGCCGCTCACCAGGCGCGGCAGGTCTTCGATCTTGAGTGCCCACTCCGGGGCCAAATCAGTGAGCGGGTTGTCTTCAATTTTCAGGGTCGTGACCCGCGGTAAATCAGCGGGTTGCAGCGGCAGGCTGGTGAGCCCCAGTTGGCGCAGATCCAGGGTGTCGGCCTGGGTGCGGTACGCAATCTCGATGCGCCGGGCGGCTTCGAGCCGGTTTTCCCCGGGTGGGGCGGCGTGACACCATTCAAGAAAATCGCCTGCAGGCGGTCAGAATCGATCGGCGATTGAGGTGCGGCTTGCGCTTGCGCGGCGCGTGCGGGGGTAACAGGCTTGGCGGGTGACGGAAAAATGGGTCAAAAGTCGCTGGCCGCTGGGTTTTTTGGGGGCAGGTGAAGTTCCTCTGCCGCGGGCCCGGTTTCAAGATGTCGGCTTGGGGTGCCTCCGTGTGCTCACCGGGGCATTGTACATCTGGACAATTTGCCGCGATTTGCGGCAAACTTGCCGGCATGAAGTCGACTAATCGAAGCAATACGCAAGAGGCCAGCGGCGCCAAAGCCGCGCGGGTGCTGGTTTTGCACGGCCCTAATCTTAACCTTTTGGGCAGCCGCGAGCCGGACATTTACGGCCGCACCACGCTGGCTGACATCCACACCGCCATGGAAGCGCGGGCCAAGGCCGCCGGCCTCATGCTCGAATCCTTCCAGAGCAACAGCGAGGGCGACCTCATCAGCCGGGTGCAGGCCGCCCGACCTGAAGGCGTGGATTTCATCATCATCAACCCCGCCGGCTACACCCACACCAGCGTAGCGCTGCGCGATGCGCTGGCGGCAGTCGAAATCCCCTTCATCGAGATTCATCTTTCGAATGTCTTCGCCCGTGAGCCTTTCCGCCATCACTCGTATTTTTCCGACCGCGCGGTCGGGGTGATCAGCGGTTTAGGCGCGCAGGGCTATCAATTTGCCCTTGACTACGCCATCGCGCAGCTTGTGCGCGGCGTGATCTGATCTGACCTGGCCCCTTGCGGGCCGCCATCTTCCAAGGAACACCATGGATCTGAGAAAACTCAAAAAGCTGATCGACCTCGTTCAGGAATCCGGCATTTCCGAGCTGGAAGTCACCGAGGGCGAAGAAAAGGTGCGCATCGCCAAACACGCCGCGCCGATGGCCCCGGTGATGCACGCCCCGGCCCCCGCGCCGATCAGCGTGGCCGTGCCCGCCGCCCCGGCCGCTGCGCCTGAAGCCGCCCCGGCGGCCCCCGCGCTGCCAGCGGGTCATGTGGTCAAGGCGCCGATGGTGGGCACCTTCTATCGCGCGTCGTCCCCGGGCGCCAAGCCCATGGTGGAAATGGGCCAGAGCGTGGCCGCGGGCGATCGCTTGTGCATCATCGAAGCGATGAAGCTCATGAATGAAATCGAATCGGATGTCGCTGGTACGATAAAGGCGATCCTGGTGGAAAACGGTCAGCCGGTGGAATACGGCCAGCCCATGTTCGTGATCGGCTAAGGCGGCCCATGTTCGAAAAAATACTGATTGCCAATCGCGGCGAAATTGCGCTGCGCATCCAGCGCGCGTGTCGAGAGCTGGGCATCAAGACGGTAGTGGTGCACTCCGAGGCCGATACCGAAGCCAAGTATGTGAAGCTCGCCGATGAATCGGTGTGCATTGGCCCGGCCCAATCGGCGCAGAGCTACCTCAATGTGCCGGCCATCATCAGCGCAGCCGAAGTGACCGACGCCGAAGCGATTCACCCCGGCTATGGCTTTTTGTCGGAGAACGCCGACTTTGCCGAGCGGGTGGAAAAATCCGGCTTCACTTTCATCGGCCCGCGGCCTGAGACCATCCGCCTGATGGGCGACAAGGTGAGCGCCAAGGACGCCATGCGCGCAGCCGGCGTGCCCTGCGTGCCGGGTTCGGAAGGCGCCCTGCCTGAAGACGGCAAAGAGATCGTCAAGATCGCGCGGGCCATTGGGTATCCGGTGATCATCAAGGCCGCCGGCGGCGGCGGTGGTCGCGGCATGCGGGTGGTGCACACTGAAGCGGCGCTCTTGAATGCCGTCTCCACCACCCGTGCCGAAGCCCAGGCGGCCTTTGGCAACCCGATGGTGTACATGGAGAAATTCCTCGAGCACCCGCGGCACGTTGAAATCCAGGTGCTGGCCGATTCTTATCGCAACGCAGTGTATCTGGGCGAGCGCGATTGCTCGATGCAGCGCCGTCACCAGAAAATTATCGAAGAAGCGCCGGCCCCGCTCATCAATCGCCGCGCGATTGCCAAGATCGGGGAGCGCTGCGCGGAAGCCTGCCGCCACATCAATTACCGCGGCGCGGGTACCTTCGAGTTTCTCTTCGAGAACGATGAGTTTTACTTCATCGAAATGAATACCCGGGTGCAGGTCGAGCACCCGGTGACCGAGCTCATCACCGGCATCGATATCGTGCAGCAGCAAATCCTCATCGCGGCCGGGGAAAAACTCGAGTTCAAGCAGAAAGACATCAAATTCCACGGCCATGCGGTGGAGTGCCGCATCAATGCGGAAGACCCTTATAAATTCACCCCTTCACCCGGGCGCATTCAGGGGTATCATCCCCCCGGCGGCCCTGGTATCCGGGTGGATTCCCACGCTTACTCGGGCTACATGGTGCCGCCCCACTACGACTCGATGATCGGCAAGGTGATCGCCTATGGCGACACCCGCGATCAGGCGATTCGGCGCATGCGCATCGCGCTGTCCGAGATGGTGGTGGAAGGCATCAAGACCAATATTCCGCTGCACCAGGAATTGATGATGGATGCCCGCTTCATGGAAGGCGGCACCAGTATTCACTACCTGGAAAACAAGCTCGCCGGGCGTGAGGACGGCGGCAAAAAGTAGCCTGACGTCGCTAACTCGCTGTCAATTGCCCATGTGGTTATCCGTCACCCTCGACACTGATGCCGAACACGCCGAGCGCCTCTCGGATGCGCTCATGGAAGAAGGCGCGTTGTCGGTGGAAGTGCAAGATGCCGAAGCCGGCACCGAGCACGAGACGCCTCAATTTGGCGAGCCTGGCAGCAGCAATACGCCGCTGTGGTCACAGAGCCGCGTGGTCGCGCTGTTCGAGCCGGGGCAAGATGTTATCGGCCGCGTGGCGGCAGCCTGCGCTGCCTGCGGTATCGATGATCTGCCCGAGCTTACGCTGGATGAAGTGGCCGAACAAAATTGGGTGCAGCTCACCCAATCGCAATTCGAGCCAATTCGCATCAACGACCGGCTGTGGATCGTGCCCTCGTGGCACAACCCGCCCGATGCCACTGCCATCAATCTCGAGCTGGACCCGGGGCTGGCCTTTGGCACCGGCTCCCACCCCACGACGAGGCTGTGTCTGGAGTGGCTGTGCGATACGCCGCTTTCCGGCAAAAGCGTGCTGGACTACGGCTGCGGGTCGGGGATTCTGGGGATTGCCGCGGCGAGATTGGGTGCGCACGATGTGACGGGTGTGGATATCGACGCCAAGGCGCTGGAAGCCGCGGCCGATAATGTGACCCGCAATCATGTGAGCATGCGGCTCTTGCACAGCAATCAAGCCTTGGCCGAAACCTTTGATATGGTGATTGCCAACATCCTCACCAACCCCTTGTGTGTGTTGGCGCCGGCGCTGTGCGAGCATCTGGCCCCGGGCGGCAAGATCGCGCTCTCCGGCGTGCTCGAAGCCCAGGCTGAACAGGTGATCGAGGCCTATGCCCCCTGGGTGGCGCTGAAAGTCGGCGCCGCGCATGAAGGTTGGGTGCGCTTGGAGGGTGTGCGGTGCTCTTGATCCGGTGCCCCAGCTGCAAGGCGGTGTTTCGGGCGAATGAAAGCCAACTGGCCCTGCGTGGCGGCAAGGTGCGTTGCGGCAAGTGCGCCTCTTCTTTCAATGCGCTCGAAAACGTCGTGGAAGAATTGCGCGGGGGAACGGAAGCGGCACCGCCGGCCGTGGCTCCTGCACCCAAAGCTATCCCGACGCCGAAGGTAAAACTTGCGCCGGCGCCTGCTCCAGCACCCGCACCCGCACCCGCACCCGCACCTGCACCCGCACCCGCACCTGCACCTGCACCTGCACCTGCTCCAGCACCTGCTCCAGCGCCTGCTCCAGCGCCTGCTCCAGCACCCGAGCCTGCTCCAGCACCCGAGCCCGAGCCCGAGCCCGCTCCAGCGCCGCCGCCCAGCCTCGAGCAAACCGTGCCTGCGAGGGCGCCGCTAGCCGAAGCCCGTATCGAGCCCACTTTGGGTGCGACTGCGACACCCCTTGGGGATCTGCCGCCTGAGCCGATTAGTGTGGAGCCGCCGCTTGCTCCGCCTGCCCAGCCGATATTCGCCGGTGAGGCGCCGTCTCCCGCCCCACCGCCGACACCCACCAAAGGACTGATGCAGACCGCTCGTTGGCTGGGCGTGGCTTTGTTGATGGTGGCCGCAGCAGGCGGGGCCTATCTCTTTGCGGCCAACTGGACGAGTGTTGGGCCCGTATTGGCCGGTGCTTTGCGAGCCGGCCTGCTGGCGCTCTCCAAGCCCGGGGTGCAGGCGCTCCTCTTTGCCAGCGTGTTCGCAGCGTTGGTGCTGAGGCTCACCCGCCGCCCCAAAAACACCGCTGACAAAGAGGCCGCGAGCGAGCGCCCCGGCTCTTTCTGGGGCGGCGCGTTGTTATCGCTTGTCCTGATGGGCGGGCTGGTGGCGCAATCGGCTTATTTTTTCCGCACCGAGATCGCAACGCTGGCCCCGGTCGCCCGCCCGCAGATGGAGCGTGCCTGCGCCTGGGTGGGCTGCACCATCCCCTTGCCGCGACGCTCGGATCTGGTCAGCATCGAGAGCTCTGATCTACACCCGGTGCAAGGCCGGCGTGATCAGCTCCAGCTTTTTGCCAGCGTGCGTAATCGCGCCTCATATCGCCAGGACTGGCCGCATCTTGAAGTCACCCTCACCGACACCCGCGATAAACCTGTGGTGCGGCGCGTGTTTGCCCCTGAGGAATACCTACCCGAACAACACAAATCGGCCCCCGGCTTTGACTCCAATCAGGAGTTGCAGCTTGAGCTCACCTTGCAGGTCGAGAGCGCCGCTGCGGCCGGTTATCGCATCTACGTTTTCTATCCCTGATCTTTTTCGAAAGGACATGCAATGAGCACAGTCACCCTGGGTGGCAACCCGGTCGCTTTGAATGGCGAGTTTCCCAAAGTGGGCGCGAGCGCCCCGGCTTTTTCGCTGGTGGGCACCGATCTTTCCGATATCACGCTCGCCAAATACGCCGGCAAGCGCAAGGTGCTCAATATCGTGCCCAGCCTGGACACCCCCACCTGCGCCACCTCCACCCGCAAATTCAATGAGCAAGCCGGCAGCCTGCCCAACACCGTGGTGCTGGTGATTGCTGCGGATCTGCCCTTCGCCATGAAGCGCTTTTGCGAAACCGAGGGTTTGACCAATGTGGTGTCGCTGTCGCTTATGCGTGGCCGCGAATTTGCCCGCAACTATGGCGTTGAAATCGCCTCCGGCCCGCTGGTCGGCTTGACCGCCCGCGCGGTGGTGGTGATCGACGAAAATGACAAGGTCATCCACGCCCAGCTGGTGCCGGAAATCAAAGACGAACCCGACTACGCCGCCGCGCTGAAGTCGCTGGTTTAAGGCGCGGGAAGACCACGCTCCACCACCCTCCTTGTGCAAGGCCGGATAGGGCGCCTCCCGCCCCGGCCCTTGCTATCCCCGCGAAAGCAGGTTTTCCAGGGCGCTCATCAAACGATGGGTCGCGCCGCGGTGGATTTCCGCAAAGTGCCGGCCAGCGGCAGACATCCCCTCACGCGCGGTATCATCGCAAAGGATTTCAAGCGCAAGGCTCGCCAGTTGATCGGCATCGCGGATGCGTTTTGCAGCCCCGGCCGCGATCGCCTCGCGGGTCACTTCTTCGAAATTAAAAGTGTGCGGCCCCACCAGCACTGGCGTGCCCACTGAGCAGGCTTCGATCAGGTTTTGCCCGCCCAGACACGCGAGGCTGCCGCCCACAAAAGCGACATCAGCGGCGCTGTAGTAGGCGAACATCTCCCCCATCGAATCCCCCAGCAACACACGGGTTTGGGCAGCGATCGGCTGATCGCTGCTGCGGCGCTGAAAAGCCAAACCGCGCGCCGCGATCTCGGCGGCCACCGCTTCGAAACGCTCCGGATGGCGCGGCACGATGACTAGCAACACAGCATCGGGCAGCTTCGCGCAGGCATCGAGAATGGCAGGCTCTTCCCCTTCGCGGGTGCTGGCGGCCAAGAGGACTTTGCGATCACCGATGCGGCTTTTGAAGAGCGCGCCCAGTGCGAGTTTGTCGGCGGGGGGGTGGGCGTCGAATTTGACATTGCCCATCACTGCCACCCCGCGCGCGCCCAAGGCCTCAAGCCGGCTGGCATCGGCTGTGCTCTGGGCGGCAACCAGGCGCAGATGGCGAAGTGCATCCTTCACCAGCGGCGCGACGCGCCGATAGCCGCGCGCGGATTTTTCCGACAAGCGCGCATTGGCCAGCACCAGCGGAATGCCCCGGGCGCTGGCAGCCGCAAAAAGATTGGGCCACAGCTCGGTTTCCAGAATGATGCCCAAGCGCGGTTTGAACCGAGTGAGAAACGCGCGCACTGCCCAAGGAAAGTCATAGGGCAGATAGGCCCGATGCACCCGCGGCTCATCGGCAAACAAGGCACCCGAGGTGGCCCGGCCTGTGACGGTCATGTGAGTGAGTAGAATCTGATGATCCGGGTAGCGGGCCAGCAGTTGCTCGATCAAGGGGCGGGCTGCCTGCGTCTCGCCCACTGAGACGGCATGCACCCAGATGAGCGGCGGGGCGATGGCAAGATCGAAGCGACCGAAACGCTCGCCGACATGATCGAGATACCCGCGCTGCCGACGCGCGCGCAGCCACAAGCGCAGCACGATGAGCGGTAGCAGCAGATGTAGCAGCAGGGTGTAGGGCAGGCGCCAGATCATTGCAACGTCTCCAGCGCTGCCAGCACCTCTTCCACCGTGGGGGCTGCACCGGGCGCGCCGAGATTACGCGCCGTGGCGGCAATCACGCCATTGGCCTTCGGGTCAGAGCCGCAATAGAGCCCCACCACCGGCACCCCCACTGCCGCCGCGAGATGCGTGAGCCCCGTATCCACGCCCACCACCGCAGTGGCCCCGGCCAGCACGCCAGCCAGGGCATCAACGCCAAGCGGCGGGGCGGTCACGGCGTCTGTGATCTTCGCGGCGATGGCTTGTGCAGCCTGCCGCTCCGCGGGTGTGCCGCCCGGCAAGACACTGCGGATGCCCGCAACAGCGAGCGCCTGCCCCAGCGCAATCCAGCGCTCAGCCGGCCAGAGCTTCTCGGCGCGGCTGGTGGCAGTGAGCAGCACATAATAAGGCGGCTTGGGCAGCCAAGGCAGCGCACGCGGGGCGATGCGCAGGCCGTAATCGGGCCAACCCTGTGCGTCAATTTCATAGCCCAGCGCCAACGCGGCCAGCTGCCGGTTGCGCGCGACGGCCTGCCATTGCCAAGAGACCGCAAAGCGTTGGTCATAGGCACGGGCAGCTAAGGGCTCGCGAATCGATTGGGCGTCGTAACCGCATTTTGTGCCCCTCGCCCAGGCGACGATAAGGGCGCTTTTGATGAGGCCTTGAGTGTCGATGACATAGTCATAGGGCGCTAGCTGCAGCTGCTGCCGGGCCTTTTTGATCTCGCGCCAGGTGGCGGCCTTGAAGAGCGCGCGGCGCCAGCGCCGCACTGCCACCGGAATCACCTGCGACACCCCCGGATGCAGGGTCGGAATCGCGGCGAAGCTCTCCTCTACCACCCAGTCGATTGTGGCGTTCGGGTAGGCGGCCAGGATGTCACTGGCCACCGGTAGATTGCTGATGACATCGCCCAGCGACGAGGTTTTGACCAGAAGGATGCGCGGCACGAGTGGAAGGCAAGACACAGGAGGTGCGATTATACCCGGCGACCGGGCCCGGGTCGTTTCGCGCGCTTTTCCAGCGCAGCATGCGCCGGGAGCGACCCAGGGCTTTCCGCTGGGGAATGCGCCTGACTGCCGGGGGCTTGATTGGGTTAGAATGAGTTTCCCTGCTGTGTGTATGGCTTTGTCAATCGGGAGGCAGACATGATCGGGATATTCCTCGTCACCCATGCCAGTCTTGGCGAATCTTTGATTCAGTGTGTCTGCCATGTTTTGAATCACCGGCCGTCGCAGATCGCGCAGATCGGCATTGCCCCGCAGGACAGCCCGCATGCGGTGCTGCCGCTGGCGCGCGACATGATGCGGTGGGTCAATAGCGGTGAGGGGGTGCTGGTGCTCACCGACATCTGGGGCGCCACGCCCTCCAATATCGCCATGAAGCTCCTTGAGCCGGGCAAGATTGAAGGCGTGGCGGGCGTGAATCTGCCGATGCTGCTGCGCGCGCTCACCTACCGCGAGCGGGATATGGAAACCTTGCTGTCGCGCGCCATTTCCGGCGGCTGCGACGGCGTGTTGCGAATGAAAAGTTAACGAGTGTCTCAATGAAAACAGCCGAAGCTGAAATCATCAATAAACTCGGGCTCCATGCTCGGGCGTCCGCCAAGCTCACCCAGACGGCGACGGCTTATCAAAGCGAGGTGTGGCTCACCCGCAATGGCCGCCGGGTGAATGCCAAGAGCATCATGGGCGTGATGATGCTGGCTGCTGCCAAGGGCGCCACCGTGACAGTGGAAACCAGCGGCTCGGATGAAGACGCCGCGCTGGCGGCGGTGCTGGCATTGATCGCTGATAAATTCGGCGAGGGCGAATGAAACCATCAGGAGGCACGACACCGGCATGAGCTTTTGCATCCACGGTCTGGCGGTTTCCTACGGCATTGCCATCGGGCGTGCGCATCTGGTGTCGCAGGCGACGCTGGAGGTCTCGCATTATCTGCTGCCTGGCAAGCATGTCGAGCCCGAGATCGCGCGTCTTGAAGAAGCGCTCTCCGAGGTGCGCGCCGAGCTCTCCGGCATCAAGGCCTCGGCGGCGGCCGGCGCACCCAGCGAGGTGGGCGCCTTTGTCGATGTGCACTTGATGATTCTTGCCGACCCGCTGATTTGCGATGAACCCAAATCGCTCATCCGCGCCCACCGCTGCAATGCCGAATGGGCCCTGGTGCAGCAAATGGAGCGGCTGGTTGAGCAATTCGATGCGATTGAAGATGCCTATCTGCGCGAGCGCCGGGCCGATGTGATTCAGGTGGTTGAGCGGGTGGTGAAATACCTCATGGGCCACCCCCGCTCAGGCCGCGTGCGTGGCAAGCTTGATGAGCCGATGATCGTGGTGGCGCATGATCTCTCGCCCGCCGACACGCTGGATTATCGCCAGCATCAGATCGCCGGTTTTGTCACCGATCTGGGTGGGCCGACCTCGCACACCGCGATTGTTGCCCGCGGCCTCAATATCCCGGCGGTGGTGGGTTCGCACCATGCCCGCGAGCTGATTCGCGATGAGGACATGATCATCATCGATGGCTCGCGCGGCATCGTGATCATCGACCCCGATCAGCGCACGCTGGATGAATACCAGCTGCGCGCCCGTGAGCTGGAGCTTGAGCGCTCCAAACTCAAGCGCCTGAAAACCACCCGCGCCGCCACCCTGGATGGAGAGGATATCGCGCTGCTCGCCAATATCGAGCTCGCCGCCGATGTGGCCCAGGTGCGTGAAGTCGATGCCGATGGCATCGGGTTGTTCCGCACCGAATTTTTATTTCTGGGCCGCGACACCCTGCCCAACGAAGACGAGCAATTCGAAGCCTATCGCAGTGTGGCGCAGGCGATGAAGGGCCGCCCGATCACCATCCGCACGCTCGATATCGGCGCCGACAAAGGCTTGAAGGGCGCGCAGCGCATCGAGCCCAACCCCGCCTTGGGGCTGCGGGCGATTCGTTATTGCTTGTCCGAGCCGCAGCTATTCCTCACCCAACTGCGGGCGATTCTGCGCGCCTCTCACTTTGGCCGGGTGCGCCTCATGCTGCCGATGCTGGTCAATGGCCATGAAGTCGACCACGCGCTGGAGATGGTGGAAAAAGCCAAAGAGCAGTTGCGCGCTGAAAAGCAGAAATTCGATGAAGGCATCGAGATCGGCGGCATGATCGAAGTGCCGGCCGCAGCGCTGGCGCTGGGCGTGTTCTTAAAGCGCTTGAGCTTTTTGTCGATCGGCACCAACGACCTCATCCAATACACCCTGGCGGTGGACCGCACCGATGAGGCGGTGGCGCATCTCTACGACCCGATTCACCCCGCGGTGCTGCGCCTCATCGCCCAGACCATCCAGGGCGCGCGGCGCGCCGGGCTGCCGGTGGCGGTGTGCGGCGCGATGGCCGGCGAGCCGCAATACACGCGGCTCTTGCTGGGCATGGGTTTGCGTGAATTTTCCATGCACCCTTCGCAGATCCTGGAAGTGAAGCAGGAAATCCTGCGCGCCGAAGTGGGCGATCTGGCGATGAAGGTAATGCGGCTGTTAAGGGTGGATGAGCCGGAAAAACTGCGCGACATGATTGCGCGGATCAATGAGGGGTGAGCGAGCAGTTTTGACGCCCCCCGGTGGCTCGCGCGATGCAGGCAACGCTATTGCATCGTCAAACTACCCAAATGGCGAATCTGCTTGATCAATCAAGCCCCCGCGTGATGATGGAAGACGCGAATCCTGGGCGCGATTTTTTCGCGCAGCGTGCGGGACGTCACGCGCATGTCGTATTCCGTTTGAAGATTCATCCAGAAACGCGGCTCCATGTTGAAGAACAAGCCAAGCCGCAAAGCCGTGTCGGCAGTGATCGGTCGCTTGCCATTCACCAGCTCGCTGATCCTGCTGGGTGACACATCAATGTCTGCGGCGAGCTGACGGGCGGAGAGGCCCATCGGCTTCATGAAGTCCTCCAGCAAGATTTCGCCGGGGTGAATTTCGTCAAGTTGTTTAGCCATTTTGATTCCTAGTGATAATCCACGATTTCAACCTGGTGGGCGCCATCGTCATGCCATACAAAACAGATTCGCCATTGGCCATTGATGCGGATGCTGTGTTGACCTCGGCGGTCGCCCTTCAAGGCTTCGAGCTGATTTCCGGGCGGGATCCGCAAGCTGGCCAATTCAGTCGCCGCGTGTAGCTGAAGTAGCCGTCGTCGCGCCACACGCTAGATGTTCCTGAACCGGGGAACGGCCTGGCTCCGAAAAAGCGCTTCGGTGTCAGCGCATGAGAACGAATGGATCATGGCTTCATGGTGTTCTTTACTGCGGAATCCGTCAAACAGAATGCGGGGTTTATCGGAGGATCTTCGCCAAACGGGGCATTTTCTGTGGCGCCCGCAGGCCCACCGAAAGCGCCGATGATTCTGCTTGTCCTGAATTGACATTTTCAGAGGCGGCAGATACCTTGCCACCTCACACCGGGCCCTGCCCTGAAGCACATGAGCACTGAACCCCAATCTGTCGGCACCGTCACCGCCCAGCGCGCGCATTTTGCAAGCCCCCTCGCCTTGAAGAGCGGCGCGATTTTGCCTGCTTATGATCTCGCCTATGAGACCTATGGCACGCTCAATGCCGCCAAGAGCAATGCGGTGCTGGTGTGCCATGCGCTCTCCGGCTCGCACCATGTGGCCGGGGTGTATGACGACAACCCCGACACCCTGGGCTGGTGGGATAACCTCGTGGGCCCGGGCAAGCCGCTCGATACCAATAAATTTTTCGTGATCGGGGTTAATAACCTGGGCGGCTGTTATGGCTCGACCGGCCCGATGTCGATCAACCCTGCCACCGGCAAGCGTTATGGCGCCGATTTCCCGGTGTTCACCGTGGAAGACTGGGTCACCGCGCAGGCGCGGCTGGCCGATCAGCTGGGCATTGAGAGCTTTGCCGCGGTGCTGGGCGGCAGCTTGGGCGGCATGCAGGCGCTGGCCTGGTCGCTGCAGTATCCCGAGCGGGTGCGTCATGCGATGGTGATCGCCGCCGCGCCCACGCTCACTGCGCAAAACATCGCCTTCAATGAAGTCGCCCGGCAGGCGATTTTGTCTGACCCGGATTTTCACGGCGGGCATTATTACGATCATCATGTGGTGCCCTCGCGGGGCTTGCGTCTTGCCCGCATGGTTGGGCACATCACGTATTTATCTGACGATCAGATGGCCGAAAAATTCGGCCGCCGGCTGCGTGAAGGCACGCATAAATTCAGCTTTGAAGTCGATTTCGAAATCGAGTCGTATCTGCGCTATCAGGGCGACAAATTCGCCGGCTTTTTTGATGCCAACACATATCTCCTGGCCACCAAGGCGCTCGATTATTTCGACCCGGCTTTTGAGTACGGCGGCAATCTCGCCGCGGCGCTCAAACGCGCGAAGGCCCAATTTTTCATCGCGTCTTTCACCACCGACTGGCGCTTCTCACCCGAGCGTTCGCGCGAGATGGTCTATGCCCTGCTGCAAAACAAACGCGATGTGAGCTACGCCGAGATCGAATCCATCTCCGGCCATGATTCTTTCTTGCTGGATGACGCGCATTATCACGCCCTGATGCGCGCTTATTTTGACCAGATCACGCTGTGAGGTGCGCGAAATGAAGCCTGTGCTCGACCGTTTTGACCTCGCCGCGATTGCCAACTGGATCAAGCCCGGCGAATCGGTGCTGGATTTGGGCTGCGGTGATGGCAGCTTGCTGAAATATCTGCGCGAACAAAAAGGCGTGCATGGCTATGGCGTGGAAAACGCGCCTGAGCGGGTGCTCGCCTGCATCAAGAATGGCGTCAATGTGCTGCAACTCGACATGGAGCAAGGGCTCACCGGGTTTGTCGATGGGCAGTTTCATCATGTGGTGATGTCGCAATCGCTGCAGGCCATTCGCCACACCGAAAAAATGCTCGCGGAAATGCTGCGCGTGGGCCGCGAGGCGGTGGTGAGCTTTCCTAATTTCGGTTATCGCACCCACCGCGAGGCGATTGCCCGCGGCCATATGCCGGTGTCGGAATCCTTGCCTTATGAGTGGTATGACACCCCTAATGTGCGCTTTTTCACCCTGGATGATTTTGAAGCGCTGTGCGGCGCGCGCGGTATCCGCATCCTCGAGCGCGCCGCCTTCGAGGACGGCCAGCCGGTGACCGACAACCCTAATCTCAATGCCAGCCTCGCGGTCTATCGACTGGGGCGGCTGCAATGAGCGAGGGACACACCGCGCAGGCCAAGCCCGATTGGCGCGAGGCGCTGTTCAATCGGCGGATGCTGATCTGCATTTTCACTGGCTTTTCCTCGGGCCTGCCGCTGTATCTTTTATTGAATCTGGTGCCGGCCTGGCTGCGCTCCGAGGGCATTGATCTTAAGACCATCGGGCTGTTTGCACTGATTCAATTTCCTTTCACCTGGAAATTTTTATGGTCGCCGTTTCTGGATCGCTATGTGCCGCCCTTTCTGGGGCGCCGGCGCGGCTGGCTCATCATCACGCAAATCATCCTGCTTTTTTCCATCGCCTGGCTGGGCACGCTCTCGCCTAAGGAATCGCTCACCACCATCGTCTGGCTCGCTGCGTTGCTCGCCTTTGCCAGCGCGACGCAAGATATCGTGCTCGATGCCTACCGGCGCGAGCTGCTGCGCGATGAAGAGCTGGGTATCGGCAATTCCGTGCATGTGAATGCCTACCGCATCGCAGGGCTCGTCCCCGGCTCGCTTTCGCTCATTCTTGCCGATCATCTGCCCTGGCTTGAGGTGTTCGTCATCACCGCCGCCTTCATGCTGCCGGGCACGATTATGACGCTCATGGTGAGCGAGCCCCAGGTGATTGGCACCCCGCCTAAAACCTTGCGTGAAGCCGTGGTTGAGCCGTTTCATGAATTCATCACCCGGCAGGGCTGGCAGTCGGCTGCGCTGATTCTGGCGTTTATTTTTCTCTACAAGCTCGGCGACTCGATGAGCACCGCGCTGGCCACGCCGTTTTATCTCGACATGGGCTTTAGCAAATCGGATATTGGCCTTGTGGCCAAACACGCCGGGCTGTGGCCGAGTGTGATTGGTGGTTTGCTAGGCGGCATCTGGATGGTGAAGACCGGCATCAACCGCGCCTTGTGGCTGTTCGGCGTGGTGCAGCTGTTATCGATTCTGGGGTTTGCTTGGCTCGCCCATCTGGGCCCGGCGGCGGTGACCCCGGATCGGCTGGTGATTCTCGCCTGCGTGATCGCCTTTGAAGCGCTGGGGGTGGGCCTGGGCACCGCCGCTTTCATCGCCTTTATCGCCCGCGCCACCCACCCGGCTTACACCGCCACGCAATTTGCGTTGTTCACGAGCCTGGCCGCGGTGCCGCGCACCTTCATCAATGCCTCCGTCGGCTGGCTGGTGGAAGGGCTGGGGTGGTTCTGGTTTTTCTGGCTGTGCGCGTTGTTGGCGGTGCCGGGGATGGTGCTGCTGTTGAAGGTCGCGCCTTGGCGCGAAGAGCCGCATGCGTGAAGATGCTGCGGCATCTGGCTTCAAAGACCACTTCTCCGGCAGCGCCGTGCAATACGCGGCTTTCCGCCCGCTCTATCCAGCGTCGCTGTTTGCCTGGTTGGCGTCGCAGTCACCCGCGCACACACTCGCTTGGGACTGCGCCACCGGCAATGGTCAGGCGGCCATCGGGCTGGCCGAGTATTTCTCCAGGGTGATCGCCACCGATGCGAGCGCGCCGCAGCTCGCCCAGGCGATGCCACACCCTAATATCGAATACCGCGTGGCCGATGCGATTCACAGCAGCTTGCCAGACCGCAGTGTGGATCTGGTGACCGTGGCGCAAGCCGCGCATTGGCTGTTGCTGCCTGCGTTTTATGAAGAAGTGTGCCGGGTGCTCAAACCCGGCGGGCTCTGCGTAATGTGGTGCTATGGCGTGCTGACCTGCGAGGGCGACGAGGTCAATCAGGCGGTGCAAGCGTTTTGTCAACACATCGCCCCTTGGTGGCCGCCGGAACGCGTGCATGTGGAAAACGGTTACCGCGATCTGCCGTTTCCGTTTGCACGCGAGATGCCGCCGCCCTTCGAGATGTCGGTGAATTGGCATCTCTCTGAGCTCATCGGGTATCTTGGCAGCAGCTCGGCCGCCACACGCTATCGCGCCGAGCAGGGTGAAGACCCGATGTCGGCGCTGGAAGCCCGCCTTCTCCCGCTGTGGGGCAGCGCGCCCCGCCGCATCACTTGGCCGCTTTCTGTGCTGGCCGGGCGGTGCGTGATTAGCGCAAAGCCACCCTGTAACGCTTCATCCCGCTAATGCGATCTCATCGGGAGAAGACGCTTCAGACGAGATGCTTGGGCGCGATAGGCGAAGCGCTTCTGCCACATTTTTCGGTATCGGTGGCCCGCCCACGAACGCGGTGAGCTGCGCATCTGCAGCAAATTCGTGCAGGTTTTCAATCGGGTTGGACGCCATGTCGAGAAATCTGAGCGACGGTATCTTGTTCAGCCAGTCAGGCAGCAGGCGGAATTGGTTGTCGTGCGCATCCAGATCCGAGAGCGCAGGGAGTTTTTGCAAACTTTCCGGGAATGCTTTGAGGTTATTGTGCGGCACATGCAGCAACTCGAGCTTTGGCAATTCCCCAAGCCATTCGGGCAGGTGGTCGAATTGATTGGAATTCAAAAAAAGCCGCTTGAGCCGCTGCAGATTACGCAGGGTGTCCGGGAGTTCGGTCAAATCATTGCCGGCCAGATGCAGGCATTTCAGTTTGTAGAGATTACCGATTTCAGCAGGCACACTGCGCAGGCCCGCGTTCATCACATCGAGATGTTCCAGGTGTTTCATCAGCCCCAAGGCAGCCGGCAAGGAGCTCAAGGTGAGGTGGCTTAATTCCAGGCGTTTTTCGCCGGTGACTTGATTGCGCAGGATGCGCCGCTGGGCTTCTTGTCGCGAGGAATGTTCCACGGCCGGCGAGGATTCGCGCCAGGCTTCGACATTGTCGAGCAAAGCTTGGGAAAGGGCGCCCGCGGCATTGGGGAGCGTACGGCTGCCCGCTTGATGCATGGCGAAGGATGAAAGCTGCCTGATGAGCGTCACGATGGTCTTCCGATTGGGGGTCGTTGCGGCGAGTGGCTTGGGGCTGAGGGCTTCGAGAGGGTGCGGGGTGGGCACCCGATGCGGCGCGAGATTTTCAGGGTCGGATGTGACGTGTTGATGACTGCACCGGCGTGTGCCGCGCATGCATTGCGCGTGACGGGGCGCACACTACCTCATCTGCGCGCTTCTCGCCACACCGCGAGTGATTTCTGCCATGCGGCCCCTGCCCTTTTGCAGATACCCCACAGAAACACGCCGCGTTTCAACCAGCGCATGCTGCGCGCCGGGCGCCATACCAGGAGCGCGATCACCCCGCCTGCCACCCACAGCGGGTGCTGTTTTAACCAGCGCAGCGTTCTGCCCACGCGATCGCCCAAGCCAAGCAGCGGCGCAGCGGCCGATAGCTCCAGCGCAATCGTCTCGCGCAGCGCGTCGGATTTTTCAATCAACATCAGCCGCCGCGCGGCCAGCGTGATCGGGTCGCCCATTAGCCCCTCCGTGTCAAAAATCAAAAACAATCCCCTACGCCGCGAGGCGCATTTTTTCCCTGCTCCCGTTGATTCGCACCCCGGCACACTTGGTTCTCGGCGTATCGGTTGCGCC
>JBEAUN010000114.1:0-6640 GCA_041161415.1 Pseudomonadota bacterium
CAGGAATCCGTGACCAGCCCGCCCAGTGAAGTGCGCTCGCTCGCCTCCACGATGAGTCATTTCAGCACCGAGGTGCAAAGTGTGCGCCGGCCGGTGTTTTCCCCGCCGGGCACCGAGGTGATTTTGCCGATCAGCGTGCCAGCGAGCCGCGCGTCTGCTTTGGTGTCATCTCGCGCCGGGGCCACAGTGCGCGAGCAGATTCGCAATATGCAGCCGGGCAGCGGGGCCTACAGCGCGGCCGCGCTGCGGCAGATGGTGATTATTGGGCTCACCGCAGGCCCATTTTTGGGGGCAGGGGTCGGTCTTACTGTCGCGTTTCTCAAGACCAGCATCGCCCTGGCGGTGGGGGTGAGTTCATTGCTGTTTTTGATCGGCGGCATCCTGGTCTATCAGGGCCTCCGGCGAGGGCTGGAAAATCTGCGCGCGCTCTCGCCGCTTGCCCGGCCGATTGAGTTGGAGCCCTTGCGGCTCGAGCGCGAGATCGCCTTTTGGCAGCGTGCCGCGGGGCAGACTGCGCGGCCCAGAAGCTGGCATCGTGATCGCTCGGAAGAAGCCAAGCATTTCGCTGCCTTTTTGGGCAAGCTCGAGTATTCCCGCGATTTCAGCCAGGAGACCAGCCGCGCGCTGGTGGTCGCCCGCGTCAATGCCTTGCTGGAAGACATGGGAAAAAGCCGCACCCTGCGGCGTCGGGTGTTTCAGATTGCGATCGAGTACGCGGAGAGCTGCACCGACCGCGTGGCCCTCGGGCTCAATTTTATGGAGATCGCGGTCAGCGCACGCAAGGCGGAAAAGGGGCTGCTTCCCGAGCGCGCGCTGCTTGAGAAAATGCGCGGCTATTTTCGTCTCGAGCAGCTGGAAAAATTCGCGCGTGACGAGGGGATTGTCGGCCAGGTTCGTCAGCGTGGCGGGGTGCCGGATGACGTTGAGACGATGGTGAACCTGCAGATGCGTCTGCGGGAATCCCTCGATCTGCCGCTGCCGAGATTTACCACCGCGCGCGCAAGCTCCGAGCTCACCTTGGCGCGGCTCATGAAGGCCGGAGAATTTGTGCAGGAGAGCGAGCGGGCGAATTACGAAGCCTCGCGGGATATCTTCCACAGCAAATACCGCGCAATTTTCAACGAGTGCAAGCCTCTCTCCATGCGCGACCCCGGGCAGTGGCCAAAGCTGGCCGTTTTCATCGCGCAGAACGCCGCCTGGGGGGCGCATGTGGTGCGCACCTATCCGCAGGCTTGGCGCGATCATCAGGTGGCGGCCCATCGCTATCAGGCGGCGCTGGATGACTATTTTGCCAAGCACCCGCCGTCGCCTGTGATGTTTGATGGGCTGGATTATGCAGAGCTCAGCAAGCGCAGCGGGTTTTACGCCAACTACGGCCTCGCGCTGGAAAAGGCGCTGGATGCGCTCTCCGAGCCGCCGGTTTGATTGACCCTGGCCGCGAACACGCGGCCCGCTTAACCCGCCAATGCCACCAGCACCTCGCGCACTGCGCCCACCCGCGCGCTGAGCCCCTCTGAGACTTTGCTCACCGTGAGCTTGTCTTGCCCGGCGAGCTTGTAGTGGCGATTTTTCTGGATGAGGCTAATGATCCGCATCGGCTCGATCGGCGGGTTCGGGATAAATTGCAGGCTGATGCGGGTGTCTGAGGCATCGATCTTCGCCACGCCCAAAGGCTTGGCGAGGATACGCAGCTTATGGGTTTGCATCAGCGCCTGCGTTTGCTCGGGTAGATCACCAAAACGGTCGATCAATTCTTCTTGCAGGCCTTGCAGCTCGTCTTCGGTTTCGCAGTTGGACATGCGTTTGTAAAGCGTCAAGCGCTCGTGGATATCGCTGCAGTAATTCGAGGGAAGCAGCGCCGGCAGGTGGAGATTGATTTCGGAGGTGATCTCCAGCGGCTGATTAAGATCCGGCTCTTTGCCTTGCTGCAATGCGCGCACCGCGCTTTTCAGCATCTCGGTGTAAAGATTGATGCCGACTTCCTGAATCTCGCCCGATTGAGATTCGCCCAGCACTTCGCCTGCGCCGCGGATTTCAAGGTCGTGCATGGCGAGATAAAAGCCGCTGCCCAACTCTTCCATCATGGTGATGGCTTCCAGACGCTTGGCCGCAGCCGGCGTGGGTTTGGCGCCTTGTTCGGTGAGCAGATACGCATAGGCTTGGTGGTGCGAGCGCCCCACGCGGCCGCGCAGCTGGTGCAATTGCGCCAAGCCAAAGCGATCGGCGCGATTGATGATGATGGTGTTGGCATTCGGATTGTCGATGCCGGTTTCGATGATGGTGGTGCACAATAAAAGGTTGTGTCGCTGCTGGGTGAATTCCTTGGTCACGCGTTCTAGCTCGCGCTCGGGCAACTGGCCGTGGCCCACCACGATGCGCGCCTCGGGCAAAAGCGCCGCGAGGTTCTCGCGCATGCGCTCGATGGTGTCGACTTCATTGTGCAGGAAATACACCTGGCCGCCGCGCTTGAATTCGCGCAGCACCGCCTCCCGAATCAGGCCCTTTGACCAGCTCGACACAAAGGTCTTGATGGCAAGCCGCTTGTGTGGCGCGGTGGCGATCACCGAAAAATCGCGCAGGCCTTCGATCGCCATGCCCAGTGTGCGCGGGATGGGCGTGGCGGTGAGGGTGAGCACATCGACCTCAGCGCGCAGCGCCTTCAGCGCCTCTTTTTGCCGCACGCCAAAGCGGTGTTCTTCATCGATGATGATGAGCCCCAGGCGCGCAAAGCGCACATCTTTTTGCAGCAGCCGATGAGTGCCGATGATGATGTCGATCTTGCCCTCGCCAAGCTGCGCAAGCGCCGCGGTTTGCTCCTTGGCGCTGCGAAAACGTGAGAGCTCCGCAAGCTTCACCGGCCAATCGGCAAAGCGGTCGGAGAAATTCAGAAAATGCTGTTCGGCCAGCAGCGTGGTGGGGGCGAGCACCGCCACTTGCTTGCCATCGGCCACCGCGGCGAAGGCGGCGCGCAGCGCCACTTCGGTTTTGCCAAAACCGACATCGCCGCACACCAGGCGGTCCATTGGCTTGCCGGATTTCATGTCGCTCAGCACCGCCTCGATCGCGGCTTTCTGGTCGCGGGTTTCTTCAAAGCCAAAGCCTTCTGCGAAGGCTTCCATGTCGTGCTGCTTGAAATTGAAGGCGTGGCCTTTGCGCGCGGCGCGCTTGGCGTAAAGCGCGAGCAATTCCACTGCGGTGTCGTGGACTTGCTGCGCGGCGCGGCGTTTGGCTTTATCCCACTGGCCGCTGCCGAGCTTATGCAGCGTGACCAGCTCCGGCTGCGCGCCGCTGTAACGGCTGATGAGCTGCAGCTGCGAGACGGGCACATAAAGCTTGTCGCCCTCGGCGTATTCGAGATGCAAAAACTCCATCTCGCCTTCACCCAAGTCCATGTGAGTGAGCCCAAGATAGCGGCCCACGCCGTGTTGCACATGCACCACCGGGTCGCCAATCTTGAGCTCGGTGAGGTCGCGCAGCCAGCCCTCGACTGAAGCGCGGCGTGAGTCGCTGCGCTTGCCGCGCGTACGCGCCGTGGCGGCATAGAGCTCGTTTTCCGTGACAAAGGCAAGCCCCGCCTCGGGCGCGATAAAGCCTTGCGAAAGCGGCCCCACGCTCAAGGCGAGCTTCGTATCCGCCTGCAAAAAGGCCGCGAGATCGCTCACCAATTCCGGGCGAAGGTCGTATTCCTTGAAATACTCATTCACCGTCTCACGCCGGCCGGGTGATTCGGCCAGCACCAGCACCCGCCCCGGAAACTGGGAGAGCCAGGCGCGAAACTTGTGAAGCGGATCAGTGGCTTTGCGCTCGACCGCGAGATTCGGCAAGGGCAACGCCAGCGGCGCGCCCTCTTTGGGCGAGCCGATCAAGAGCCGCGGGAAATCAGCCAGCTTCACAAAGAAATCTTCCGCACTGAGGAAGATTTCTTGGGGCGGCAGCACCGGGCGTAGCCGGTCGCCCATCATCAGATCAAAGCGGCTTTTGGTGTCGCGCCAGAATTCATCGATCGCGCCGGGCACATCCTGATGTTGCAGCACGATCGCATTGGCCGGCACGAAATCAAACAGCGTGGCCGTCTCATCGAAAAAAAGCGGCAGGTAATACTCGATCCCGGCCGGGGCGATGCCGTTGGAAACATCCTTGTACATCGGCACGCGCGTCGGGTCGCCCTCGAAGGTATTGCGAAAGCGCTGGCGAAAAGCCAGCCGGGCCTTTTCATCCAGCGGAAATTCCCGCGCCGGCAGCAGACGGATTTCCGGCACCGGATAGAGCGTGCGCTGGGTGTCGACATCAAAGGTGCGAATGGTCTCGATCTCGTTGTCGAAAAGATCGATGCGATACGGCAGGGCCGAGCCCATCGGAAAAAGATCAATCAAACCGCCCCGCACGCTATATTCACCGGGGCTCACCACCTGCGTGACATGGGCATAACCCGCGAGGCTCATCTGCTCGCGGAAATCCTCGACATCGAGCGTTTCCTTGGCCTTCAGGAAAAAGGTGTGGGCGGCGATGAAAGCCGGCGGGCACAAGCGTGTCAGCGCCGTGGTGGCCGGCACGATGGCCACATCGCATTTGCCGCGGCTGATTTCATACAGCGTGGCGAGACGCTCGGAGACAAGATCCTGGTGTGGGGAAAAAAGATCGTAAGGCAGTGTTTCCCAATCCGGGAAAAGGCGTGTGGTGAGCGCGGGCGCGAACCAGCTGATTTCTTCCTGGAGGCGCGCGGCCTCCAGCGGGCTTGCAGTGATCACCAGCACCATGCGCTGGTTTCCCGCCAGCGAGGCGACTGCCAGCGCGTCGCTGCCGCCGGGTGTAGCGGGCAGCGAAAGCCGGCCGCCCGGGGCGGGAAGGGGCGAATCGGTGAGCGCAGGCAACAAGCGGCTGATCATGGCAGCGGGCGAACCGAATAAGGGGGGCGATTATATGCCTTCCGCGCCCCAGCCGGGGTAGCCCTTGCGGCGTGAAAGTCTCAATTTCCTTGCGCGCTGAGGGCCGCCCTTTCAGCTTTAAATTTGCTCACAAAATCTCCAAAGCGCCCCTCGCTGATCGCCTCGCGCATTTCGCGCATTAAGGTTTGGTAGTAATGCAGGTTATGCAGCGTCGAAAGCCGCGCGCCCAGGATTTCATTCACCTTGTGCAGATGATGCAGATACGCCCGGGTGAAATGCCGGCAGGTGTAACACGCGCAGGTTTCATCCAGCGGCGCGGTGTCGGTTTTGTAGCGGCTGTTGCGAATCTTCACATCGCCATGCCGGGTGAAAAGCCAGCCATTCCGCGCATTGCGGGTGGGCATCACGCAATCGAACATATCAATGCCCTGGCTTACCGCAAACACCAAATCCTCTGGCGTGCCGACGCCCATCAGATATCGCGGCTTATCAGTCGGCAGCTTCGGCGCGGTGTGCGCGAGAATGCGCGCCATGTCTTCCTTGGGCTCGCCCACCGACAGCCCGCCGATGGCAAAGCCATCAAAGCCGATCTCCACGAGCCCAGCGAGCGATTCATCCCGGAGCGCCTCATACATGCCACCTTGCACGATGCCAAACAGCGCATTGGGGTTTTGAAGCTTATCGAATTGCTGGCGCGAGCGCGCCGCCCAGCGCAATGACAAATGCATCGATTCCGCGGCCTCGTGGTGGCTGGCGGGGTAGGGCGTGCATTCATCGAAAATCATCACAACATCGGAATTGAGCACATGCTGAATCGACATCGATTCTTCCGGCGTGAGGAAAAGCTTGTCGCCATTCACCGGTGAAGAAAAGCGCACGCCCTCCTCGGAGATCTTGCGCAAGGCCCCGAGCGAGAACACCTGAAAGCCGCCGGAGTCGGTCAAAATCGGGCCGTCCCAGCCCATGAAGCGATGCAGCCCGCCGTGGGCGGCGATCACCGGCAGCCCCGGACGCAGCCACAGATGAAAGGTATTGCCCAGGCAAATCTGCGCGCCGACTTCATGCAGCTCATGCGGCGACATCGCCTTCACGCTGCCATAGGTGCCCACCGGCATGAAAGCCGGGGTCTCGACAGTGCCATGGGCGAGAGAAAGGGTGCCGCGTCGCGCGGCGCCATCGGTGGTGTGGAGTTGAAATTTCATTCGTTATCAAACCGGGTGAGAAACATGGCGTCGCCGTAGCTGAAAAAGCGGTAGCGCTCGCGCACGGCATGTGAATACGCCGAGCGAATCCGTTCGATGCCGCTGAAGGCCGACACCAGCATCAGCAAAGTGGAGCGGGGCAGGTGGAAATTGGTAATGAGGCCATCGGCCACGCGAAAGCGAAAGCCGGGGGTGATGAAAATATCGGTTTCATTTTCGAGCGCGGCAAAGCCCTCTCGCGCGGCAGATTCAATCGCCCGCAAACTGGTGGTGCCCACACAAATCACCCGGCCCCCGGCGGCCTTGGTGCGCTCGATGGCGGCGAGCGTCTCAGCGGGAATGAGGTAGCGCTCACTGTGCATTTTGTGGTCGAGAATGTTGTCGGCACGCACTGGCGAAAAGGTGCCAGCCCCCACATGCAAAGTCAGCCAGGCGAGCGTGGTGCCTTGCGCTTTCAAGCGCTCGAGCATCGGCGCATCAAAATGCAGCCCCGCCGTGGGCGCCGCCACCGAGCCTTGATGGCGCGCATAGACGGTCTGGTAGCGCTCATCA
>JBEAUN010000116.1:0-3478 GCA_041161415.1 Pseudomonadota bacterium
GCGCAACCGATACGCCGAGAACCAAGTGTGCCGGGGTGCGAATCAACGGGAGCAGGGAAAAAATGCGCCTCGCGGCGTAGGGGATTGTTTTTGATTTTTGACACGGAGGGGCTAATGGGTGCCCCCAGTAACTCACCCGTCATTCCCGCGCAGGCGGGAATCCAGAATGCAACGACGCTGGATTCCCGCCTGCGCGGGAATGACGGTCACTACTTGGATTCCCGCCTACGCGGGAATGACGGTCACTGGGGGGGCGAGACGTGAGACAGCCTGCTGACGATCGTAGAGGGCGATTTTGTCGATGCCGTCGCTGGCGTTGGTGCGCCACAGACGGCCTGCTTGGTCGTAGTGGAAGTGGTCGGTGGTGGCAAAAGGCAAGATGTGACCCAATGCTGTTCGTTTAAGCCTTGTCCTACATGATGGTTGCTTTACGACTGAGCATCAAACTTCTGGGAGGGAGATGCCTTAAACGAACAGCATTGACACTGGATCCCACAAACAAGGGGACATCTCAACTTTGGCGAAAACAGGGACATCTCTATTTTGGCTTGACAGGTTTTTATTGCGCTGGTTTTGACCAGCGGCGGGAGGGCAAGAATCTTTGCCTGACGCCGATGATGCCAAATGGGGTCCTCAAAAATCGCGCCGGCGGAAAACCCTGATGTGCCGAAAACACGTTTGTTGCCACACGGCTTTGACAAATGTCAGATAATGCTTGACCTCGCCACCCGACCGATTTGCATGACACGATTCCTGCGTGCGGTTGTCTTGCTTTTTTGCCTTTCGGGCTGCTTTCGGCAAACGCCGGAGCCGATCCCTTCGCCTGCCGCCAGCGGTGAGCTGGTGGTGCTGGTGCGCGCCACCGCGGCCGAATTTGGCCAGGCGGAGATGTCGTCTTTGCTGGCTTTTGAGTCCGATCTGGTGCGCGCCTTTGCGCAATCGCTCAATCTGCGGGTGAAGTTTGTTCGCGTAAATAATTTCGAGGCGGTGGCCGAATCCCTGGGGACATTTCAAGCGCATATGGCGATCGGCATGGTGACCACCGACTGGCCGGCCAAGGTGCGCTTTTCCATTCCGCTTAAGAAATTGCATTACACCCTGGTGCAGCACGAAGGCAAAAAGAGCGATGGCTCGAACACCACGCTCGCGGCCCGCACCCTGGGTGTGCTGCCCGGCTCAGCGGCCGCTTACCGCGCTGAGAATCTCACCCGCGATCAGCCAACACTCGCTGTGCTGCACGCCTCGCGGGTGCGGGATGAAATGCAATTGCTGCGCGCCGTGGCGGTGGGCAAGCTCGACATGGCGCTCACCGATGAGCTGCATTACAAGCTCGCCTCGCGCTTTTACCCCACACTGCAGAAATTTCGCGAGCTGCCCGAGCCCACGCAGTGGGTGTGGGCCTTTCCGCCTGGCCCGGCCAATGAATTTTTGCCTGAGGCGGATGCCTTCATCGAGCGCGCCCGGAACAATGGCTTGATCAGCCGCTTGCTTGATCGGCACTTGAATCTTGAGGACGGCCCGAGCGAGGAGGACATCGCGGTTTTCATTGAGCGCATGAGCCTCATCCTGCCGGATTACCGCGAAGAATTTTTCGCCGCCGAGCGCGAAACCGGCATCGACTGGCGCCTGATCGCGGCGATTGCCTATCAGGAATCGCACTGGGATCCGCTGGCCACCTCCCCCACTGGCGTGCGCGGCATGATGATGCTCACCGAAGAAACGGCCGATCGGCTGAATGTGCCCGACCGGCTGAACCCGCGCCAAGCAATCGCCGGCGGCGCGCGGTATTTCGCGAGCCTGCGCGAAAACCTGCCCGATGACATCCCCGAGCCTGATCGAAGCTGGTTGGCGTTGGCGAGCTACAACATCGGCCCGGGGCATATGAATGGCGTGATCGCGATTGCGCGCTCAATGGGGCGGGATGTGGGCTCGTGGATGGAAATGAAGCGCGTGCTGCCGCTGATGTCACGTCAGGAATATGCCGCGCGCTTGAAGGCCGGCGCGCCGCGCGGGGGCGAGGCGGTGACCATGGCGGAAAATGTGCGCACCTATTACGAGATCTTGCGGCATTTTCAGAAGCCCTACGCGAGCTTCATCGGGCCGCGGAATCGCGCCTTTGCCTTTGAGCAGCCACCACGCACAACGGGCCTTGCCAAGCCGGTGGCCAAACCTCAAGTTGAGCAGAAACCCGAGCCCGCTGTGCCGGCCATCCCCAAGAGCTTGTCACCCAAGCTAGACGACCTCGACCCGGAAGCTGCTGAGCGGGTGCGCGAGCGCATGAATATCGGGCATGGACTGAATGCGCAGTAGGCAGCGCCAAGTCAGCCCTTGATGCAAATCATAGGGGTGAGCTTCGCCACAACCTTCACCAGCCCCGCTTCTTCCGCCGCACGCACCACGGCGGCGACATCCTTGTAAGCGAGCGGCGCTTCCTCCGCCACTCCGCGCGGGCTTGGGCTTTTGATGAGGATGCCGCGCTTGAGGAGATCATCAATCACCTGTCGGCCGCTCCAGTGTTTGAGCGCCTCGTGCCGGCTCATCGCCCGGCCTGCGCCGTGGCAGGCGGAGAAAAATGCCACATCGGCGCTCGCCACCCCGCTCAAGACATAACTCGCGGTGCCCATGCTGCCGCCGATCAACACCGGCTGTCCGGATGCTGCAAATGCAGGCGGCACATCCGGGTGGCCGGGCGGCAGCGATCGGGTCGCGCCTTTGCGATGCACGAACAGCCGGCGCGGGGTGCCTTCGACAAGATGCGTTTCTTCCTTGCAGGTGTTGTGCGAGACATCGTAGAGGAGCGGCATCGTGCAATCAGGCCAAAAGCGCGCGAAGACCTCGCGTGTGAGGTGGGTGAGAATCTGGCGATTGGCAAGTGCGCAATTGATGCCGGCCCGCATCGCGCCCAGATATCTTTGGCCCAATTCTGAGTCGATGGGCGCGCAGGCCAACTCGCGATCGGGCAGCGGGAAGTTCGTCTCACGCGCCGCCAGCACCATCTCGCGCAGATAATCGGTGCCGATCTGGTGCCCCAACCCGCGCGAGCCGCTGTGGATGCTCACCACTGCTTGGCCCTCGGCAAGCCCAAAAGCAGCGGCGAGTGTGGGCTCATACACCGCAGCGATTTGCTGCACTTCGAGGTAATGATTGCCAGAGCCCAAGGTGCCCATCTCGCGGCGCTGGCGGTGTTTCGCAGCCTCGGAGACATGCGCTGGCATCGCGCCCGCCATGCGGCCTTGCTCCTCAATCTGCGAAAGATCCTCCGGCCGGCCCCACCCTTGCGCGATCGCCCAGGCCGCGCCGCCGTGGAGCATGGCGTCGATTTCATCGGCGCTTAAGGAAATCGCGCCCCGGCTGCCCACACCGGCCGGGATGGTGTCATACAGCGCTTGGGCAAGCGGCTGCGCGACTGCCGCGATTTTTGAAGCCGGCTGCCCGGTGAGCAAGAGGCGCACCCCACAGGAAATATCAAACCCCACCC
>JBEAUN010000122.1:0-3877 GCA_041161415.1 Pseudomonadota bacterium
GAGCTCGCCGACTTGCAAGCCCGCCACCACGCCGCGCGCGGGGCGCTGCGCGAGCGCGCCTGGGTGCGCGGCGTGCGCGATTCGATTCAGCCAATCATCGCGAGCGGCTCGCGTGTGGCGCTGATCGATGCCGTCGCGGCCAGTTTGCCGCAGGACGCTTTCCTTGAAGAACTGCAGCTCGACGCAGGCCAGATCAGGCTCATCGGCCGCGCAAAGGATCCGGCCTTGCTCACCGCGCAGCTCACCAGCGGCGGCATGTTGCAAGAGGTGCGCCTCGTCAATCGCCAGGCGGGTCAGGCCGGTGAAGCGGATCGCTTCGAGATCCTCGCCAAGCCAAAGGGGGCACCATGAAAAGTCTCTCCCCGCCAGTGCGGCGATTCGCTGCCGTGGGCCTTTTGGTGTGCGTTCTGGGATTAGCCTGGGGCGCTGTGCTCGCGCCGATTGGCAGTTGGGCCACAAACGCGATCGAAGCGCGCGATGAGGCCCGTTTTCGCGCCGCTCGCGAAGCCGCACTGGGCCGCGATCAGGCCAGCGATGCCACTGAGCTGGCAAGCCTGCGCGCCGACGCCCAAGCCCTGCTGTTGTCCGCCGCCAATGAAGCGCTCGCCGGTTCTCTGATGCAAGCGCGATTGGCCGAGATCACCCAGGCGACAGGCGTGCGCCTGGAGCTCATGGAAGCCCTGCCGCCGGCGAAGCACGGCACGCTCGTGAAGCTCGCGCTCACGGTGCGCGCACACGGCGCCGAGCACGCGGTCAAAGATGCCCTGCTCGCCATCGAGACCGCTTCACCGCTTTTCACCATTGAGCGTCTCACACTGCGTGCTGCCGAGGGCGGCGTACGGGTGGATATGACTGTGGCGGGCTTCTGGGCGGTGGCACCGCAGGCGGGGTCTGGCGAATGAAACCCCGCACGCTATTTTTCATTCTGCCGCTTGGCGCGGCGCTCTTGCTGTCTCTCTGGGTGCTGCTGCGGCCCATGCCAGCCGCGCCCTCGATCGCGCCTGAAAACACAACGCACGCACCGCTTTCCCGCACCCCTCCCAGCGCCGAGGCCTGGGCCGCTGCGCCGCTTTTCAATGCGAATCGAAGACCGCCCGCCACACCGCCGCGCGGCCCGCAAGAGCCCGCTGCTGAAGACGCCCACACCACACCACCCCGGCTGCGCGGCATCGTCATGAGCAGCGCCGGCGATCATGCCGCGCTGCTGGAAAACGAGTCTGCCGCCACGCGCCGGCTGGTGAGCCTTGGCCAGGTCTTCGAGGGCTGGGTGGTGAAATCGGTGAGCGCAAAGAAAGTCGTGCTCACCCAGCGCGGCGCGGCGCATTCACTCACGCTCACCGCCGACCCTTCAACGCGCCCCGACACCCCTGCCGAGCCGTCCAACGTCACCCCCCGCACACCATGAATGCTCTCGCCTTTTTAACCCGACGCTTGATGCCGGCCTTGTTGATGGCGCTTTCTGCCTGCGCGCACATTCCGCAGCAGCAAGAGACACCCGCCCTGCGCGCCATTCAGCCCGCGCCCACCGCCACGCCTGAGGCAGATCGCGCCAGCAGCCCGCAACCCCAGCCCGCCTCGCCGCCCGCTACGCGCGCCGAATATTTACCTCCCGGCACCAGCGGGGCAGCGCAGACCCACACCACCGGCGACAACAACACCGACCTCGCCATTGCCAAGCGCGTCACGCTCAATATGCAAGACGCCGAAGCCCGCAGCGTGGTCGATGCGGTGCTGGGCGATATTCTCAAACGCAATTACACCGTGGCGCCCCAAGTGCAGGGCAAAATCACACTGCGCACCGGCGCACCGGTGCTGCCAGAAGCACTGCTGCCGGTGCTGGAATCCGCGCTGCAATCGGTGTCTGCGGCGCTGATCGTTGATGAGGGCAGCTACCATGTGGTGCCGCTGGAGAGCGCGCCGTCACGCGCGGTGCTGATTCGCGATGAGCCCGCAGCGCTTGGCCCGGGCTATGCGCTGGAGGTGATTCCGCTCAAGCATGTGCGCGCCGGTGAAATCAAAAAACTGCTCGAAGCCGCTGGGCCGCGCGGCAGTGTGGTGCAGGTCAACGAGCCCTTCAATCATGTGGTGATCGCCGGCGGCAGCCGCGAACGCGCAGCGCTTTCCCGCACCATCGCCGGCTTTGATGTGGATGCCATGCGCGGCATGCACCTGGCGATTTTCCGCCTCGAACACATAAGCCCCGATCAGCTGATCTCGGATCTGCGCGCGCTATTTGCGCCGCCCCATGAATTGCTCGCCTCAAGGCTGCGGCTCACGCCACTCGAACGCATGCAAGCGGTGATCGGCATGGCGCGTGATCGCGCCGACCTGGAAATGATCGAAGGCTGGGTGAAGCGCCTGGATGTGCCACCCAAAACCGGCGAGCGCGGCTTGTTTGTTTATCACGTTCAACACGGCCAGGCGCGGGACTTGGCCGCCTCCTTGCAATTAGTGCTGACCGGCGAGACACAGAGCGCCGCGCCCATCACCCCGCCCGGGCAAAAACCCGGCGCGAGCCCCGCGGGCAGCGCGCCCCAAGGCTTGAAAAGCGCGAGCCGGATTGTGGCCAATGAGGACAATAACTCGCTGCTGATTTACAGCACCGACGCGGAATACAAGCTGATTCAGGATGCGCTCGCCCGGCTGGATGTCATGCCGCGCCAAGTGATGATCGAAGCGATTCTCGCTGAGGTGAGCCTCAATGATGAGCTGCGTTATGGCGTGCAGTGGTTCTTTGAATCCGGCGGCAAAACCGCCACATTGAGCACCGACAAAGGCGGCGCCGTGGCCCCGCAGTTTCCGGGTTTTTCATATTTCTATAACGGCAACGCCAACGCCCGCGCGGTGATCAACGCCTTGCAATCGCAAACAGCGGTGAAGGTCTTGTCCGCGCCGCGCCTGGCGGTGCTGAACAACCAAAAAGCCAGCCTGCAAGTGGGCGACGAAGTACCGGTGCGCACCCAGACCAGCCAAGCCACCGGGGCGCCCGGCGCGCCGGTGATCAGCAATATCGAAATGCGCGACACCGGCGTGCTGCTGGAAGTCACGCCCCGCGTCAATGACAACGGCAACATCATCCTGGAAGTGACGCAAGAGGTGAGTGATGTGACCACCACCACCACCTCAGGCATTGATTCGCCCACCATCGCGCGGCGGCGTCTGAAAAGCGTGATCGCCACGCGCGATGGTGCCACCGTGGCACTGGGCGGCTTGATCCGTGAATCCAGCCGCAACGGCCAAGGCGGCGTGCCGGTGCTGAAAGACATTCCCGGCTTGGGCGAATTATTCCGCGACAACACCCGCGAGTCCCGCCGCACCGAATTGGTGGTGCTGCTGGTGCCGCGCGTGATGCGCAATCACGCGCAGACCGACGCCGTCGTCGATGATCTCCTGGGCGCCCTGCGCCAAGCCGCCGAGGTCGCCCGCCGTGCCGCCCCGCTCACGCCCTCGCCCTGAGGGCTTCGTGCTGCTTCTCACCTTGGGCGTCCTGATTGTGGGCGCCCTGGTGGCGAGTGGCCTGCTCATCAAAACCCGCAGCGAGGCGAAGGACGCACAAGCTGCCTTGGCGCGGCTGCGGCTGGAAAGCGCGGCGGAATCCGGCATGCATCGCGCGCTTTTTTTGCTGGCGACATCCGGCAGCAGCGTGCAGCCGGCGAGCTTTGTCTGGAAGATCGATGACCATGATGTCAGCGTCATGCTGCAGCCCTCGGACGGGCTGATTAATCTGCCGCGCGGGAGGCATGGTCTTGCCCAAATCGCACTCACCGCGCTTGGGGCCGGTGCGTCGGGAATCACGCCGATCGCGCAATGGGGCTCGCTGGCCGACTTACGCGCCAGCACATCGATTAACGACACGGCAGTTCTCGCCCTCTCCCGC
>JBEAUN010000127.1:0-4118 GCA_041161415.1 Pseudomonadota bacterium
CCGCTGTTGAGCATTCCTGGCGTAGGCCCGCAAGTGGGCAACAACCGAACAGCTTGCCGCTTACTTGGGATTGGTGCCCGTCGAACATCAGTCCGGCTCATCTGTCCGCGGCAAAGCCCGCCTGTCCAAGGACGGCCCGGCAAGAATCCGTGCCGTGCTCTACATGGCCGCTATGACCTCAATACAGCACAACCCTCATATCAAGGCGCTCTACCAGCGATTGCTCACTCGAGGCAAAGCAAAAACTCGCTCATCTTGCTTCGGCGTACTCAAAACCCGACAACCCTATGCGCCTTGTTATGCCCATGAAGGGTGACGGGAGAGACGGTATCCACGGGTCAATTGCGGGTGGGTCGGCTGTGGCATAATGTGGGCCGTTTTTCAAGTTTCCCGCCACGCGGCACTGACCGCGCCCATGCATCATGAAGTTAAACCCTGCTGCTTCACTGCGCCATCGCACCCCCCACGGGCAGCGCTCCAGTGCCCCGACCACGCCGATGACCATCGATTCGCGTCGCGAACCGCGCGCCCTCGCGCCTGAAACCGACGAAAGCGACCCCACGAGGGCGGCGAGCGTCCAGCCCCATCGGGAAGACTCGGCTGAATTCAGCGATACCGAGCACCCGCTGGGTGCCTATGACGAAGAGGTGAGCGCACGCCGGCTCAGAAGCACCCTGGCGCGGCAGCTGGGGCATTTATCGATTGGCCAGCAAGCCGAGGCCATGCCTGCCACCCGTCATCCCTCTGAAATTGGCCCGCGGGCGATTCGCACCGCGCCGCCCCGGCTGAATAGCGACTCAGTGGAGGCACAACTGGATGATACGGGTGATGTATTCGCCTCGGCCGCCATGGCTATCGGTAAAAAACGCGGTGCGCAAGACCCCTCTGAAGCGGAGTCCGACGCGCCCATGAGCCCGGGCAAAAAACTGCGGAAGTTTTTCACCCGCCGTGTGGCGCGCCAAGGCGACGATATACTCGGCACCTCGGCACCCTGGTAAGCCGCGCTACCCCTGCATCTCTTTGAGCAGCGCCGCACGCTGGGCCGTGGCGGCGCCCACCAAGGCAAAGCCATCGAGCTGGCCGGCGGCATTGTGGTGGCGTGAGAGCACGCCGGTGTCTGAGACTTCCTCCTGCCAGCCCCCCGCGGCGGGCGGCGGGCACACCACCACGGGGCAGAGCGAGGTTTTGACCAGCACCGGCATGGGCGGGTATTTGAGCGCTTGGGGCTCGCCCAGCAGATTGGCCGCCAGCACGCGGGCGCCATTCATGATCGGCATCACATACGGCAGCACCGCGCCGCACACTTCCGCGCAATCGCCCAAGGCGTAGATCGATTCGTCATCGGTTTGCAGATATTCATTAACCACGATGCCGCGATTGACCGCCAGCCCCGCTTGCGCGGCGAGCGTGGTGTCCGACCGCAGCCCCACGGCTGAGAGCACCAGATCGGCTTCCAGTGTGTCGCACTGCGTGGTGGTGAGCGCCAAACCCGCCGGAGCGCGCTCGACAGCGCTGATCGACTCCCCCAGATGAAAACGCACCCCCGCCGCAGCCAGCGCCTCGCGCAGATGGTGCGCCGCGGCCTCGGGCAGCAAGCGGCCCAATGGCTGCGGCGCGAGATCGAAGACGTCCACCTGCCGGCCGCTTTTGATGAGGTCATTGGCAAATTCACAGCCAATCAGCCCCGCACCAAGAAGCGCCACGCGTTTCACACCCGCAAGCCGCGCTTCAAAACGAGCGTAGTCCTCGAGGTTATTCACCGACAACACGCTCTCCGCCGCATCGCCTTGCAGGGGCACGCGGATGGGCTGCGCGCCCACGGCCAGCACCAGCTTGTCGTAGGGCCGCGATTGGCCGTCGGCAAGCTGCAGGCGCTTGCCGTCGCGATCAATCGCGATGACTTGCGTGTGCGTGAGAATCTCGGCGGCAAGCTCTTCGCGCATCGCGGCGACTTCGGTGTTGCGCAGGGTTTGCGCGGTCTTGCCGGTGGCTTGCGCGGTGGAAAGCATGGGCTTGGAATAAAACACGCCATCATCATGGGTGATGAGGGTGAGCGTCACGTCGCGATTGCGTTTGCGGATTTCGCGGGCCAGGGTGTAGCCGGCCAGACCGGTGCCAAGGATAACGATGTGGGACATGGTTGCGGTGCCTTGTTGTTATAACCCCCCGCTGGGTTAAAGCCGGGGGGAGGATGAGGTTCAAGCAGCGAGTTCCACCATCTCGAAATCCGCCTTGGCCACCCCGCAGTCGGGGCAGGCCCAGTCGGCGGGGATGTCCTGCCAACGGGTGCCGGCGCGAATGCCGTCTTCCGGGATGCCAACGGCTTCGTCGTAGATGAAACCGCACACAATGCATTGCCATTTTTTCATGATTCAATCTCCGATGTCTTGAATAAGTGATGTTCCGTTTTTAAACCGCGACTTTTTCGCGCACGCTGCGATAGTGATTGGCGTGGCGCTCTTCCACCTTGGCGAGCGCTGCGAAACGCTTGGCAGCTTTTTCCAGCGTGGCGCGGAAGCGCTCGGCGTGTTCCTTGGATTCCGCGATCTGTTCGTCGATCTCGCTCACCGCGGCGGCATTGCCCTCCTCGAGCGCCGCATGGCGGAATGTCGGATACATCTCGGTGTATTCGTAGGTTTCGCCCTCGATCGCCATGTCCAGACACTTGCCTGGCGTCATCTTGTCTGCCGGGTAGAGCAGATCCAGGTGGCCGAAGGCGTGCATCACTTCTTGATCGGCGGTGTCCTCGAACACCTTGGCGGTTTCATGATCGCCCGCGGTGCGGCAGAGCTTGGCGAAATAGCGGTATTTGATGTGCGCCATCGATTCGCCGGCGAAGGCCGCTTCGAGGTTGGCGATGGTTTTGGAAATATCTTGCTTGCTCATGTTGTCTCTCCTTGTTTGCAATGTGTGTCACCACGATGTGCATGGTAAGGAGGCTCAGCCGATCAATCCAATTCATTGTGAAAATGATTTCGATAGCTTTTGGCTATTTAATTTTCGCGCGACGCTTGACGGGCGAAGTGCCGGCCACCGCGCTGTCGATAATGGCCTCGCGCAGCAAATCGATCGCCTGATGGCGCGGGTAGGTCACCCGCCATGCCAGCGCCACGCGGCGCTTGGGCTCGGGCGCAGCGAAGGGTTTGACTTCCAGCAATCGCGAGGTGAGCCCATCGGCCGCACCGCTCGGCAGCACCGTGATGCCCGCGCCCGAGGCCACCATGTGGCGGATGGTTTCCAAGGAGCTGCCTTCGAAGGTTTTCTGCAAGGATTGGCTTGAGTTAAGCCGGGGGCACACCTTGAGCACCTGATCGCGAAAGCAGTTGCCCGCGCCCAGAAGCAGCATGGGCTGATCCGCCAGCGCAGGGGCTTCGATTTTTTTCGCCTCACTTAAGGCATGGCCGCGGGGCAGCAAGACACGAAACGGCTCGTCATACAGCGGCGCGGTGACTAGCCCGGGCTCTTCATATGGCAGCGCGATGACAATCGCATCGAGCTCGCCGCGGCGCAAGGATTCGGTGAGCCGGGCGGTGTAATTTTCCTGAATGGCCAGCGTCATCGAGGGCGCGCGCTTGTGCAGAATCGGCACCAGCTTGGGCAAGAGATACGGCCCGATGGTGTAGATCACCCCGAGCTTCAAGGGCGCGGCCAGCGGGTCTTTGCCGGCATCAGCGATCTCATGCAATTGCTGCGCTTCGAACAACACGCGGCGGGCCTGGGCGACGACTTCGCTGCCGATATCGGTGAGCCGCACTTCATTGGCGCTGCGCTCGAACAGCGCGACCCCGAGCTCGTCTTCCAGCTTGCGAATCGACACACTCAGCGTGGGCTGGCTGACATTGGCACGGCTGGCAGCGCGACCGAAATGCAAGGTTTCCGCCAGCGCCACGAGATAACGCAAATCGGTGAGTGTCATGGTAAGTCTCCGGCGTCTCCGACATAGGGGTTGTAGCGGCGCTCTTCGCCGAAGGTGGACATCGGCCCGTGGCCGGGGATGAATTTGACATCATCGCCCAGCGGGAAAAGCTTTTCGCGAATCGAGCGAATCAGTTGGGCATGATCGCCGCGGGGAAAATCAGTGCGGCCGATCGAGCCGGCGAACAGCACATCGCCCACCC
>JBEAUN010000164.1:0-4125 GCA_041161415.1 Pseudomonadota bacterium
CAGGCAATCCGGCGTGCAGCGATCTCACCCCAGTGGTGAGCGCATTAAACGGCAAAAACGCAAATCGACTCATGTCGTTATTAAGATTAACAAGCGGTCAACTGCGGTTTTTAGGTTAAAACAGCCCGCCGTAGGTGCTTGAGCGTGAACGAGTTTTGATGCTCAGGCCGTTACACAAAACCAACCTCATTAAGCCAGCCCCTCCCCAGCCTGATAAAATCCGCTGGCGATGAGTACCAATATTTACCTAGTAGGCATGATGGGCGCGGGCAAAACCACCGTGGGGCGGCAGCTTGCCAAGCGGCTGGGCTGGCGTTTCATGGATGCCGATCATGAGATCGAGGCACGCGCTGGCGTGCCGATTCCCACCATTTTCGAGCATGAGGGCGAGGCCGGATTTCGCAAGCGCGAATCCGCGGTGATCGAAGAGCTCTCGCATGAACGCGGCGTGGTGCTGGCCACGGGTGGTGGCGCAGTGATGAGCGCGGATAATCGCGCCACGCTCGCCAAGAGCGGCTTTGTGATTTACCTCAATGTGCCGGTGCAAGTGTTGTTCGAGCGCACCCGGCGCGATCGCAATCGGCCACTTTTGCAAGTCGATGACCCGCGTGCGCGTATCGAAGCGCTCCACGCCCTGCGCGACCCGCTGTATCGCGAGATTGCCGATCTCATCATCGACAGCGGCCGCGGCTCGCCGGCCGGTGTGGTGGCCACTTTGGAACAGGAATTGAAATCCCGATGCGTAGTCTGACTGTTGAATTGGCGGAGCGCAGCTACCCCATCCTCATCGGCGAAGGGCTGCTGGATGAGGTGGGCAAGCAGCAGGCTGCCCAGCTCGTGCCCTATTTGAGCGGCCGCCGCGTGGTGGTGGTGAGCAATGAAACCGTGGCGCCGCTGTATCTCGCGCCATTACAGGCCGGGCTTGAAGCGGCGGGCATCACGGTGCTGCCGGTGGTGCTGCCCGATGGCGAGCAATACAAGGAATGGACCACGCTCAATCAAATCTACGACGCGCTGCTCACCCATTACTGCGACCGCAAAACCACCTTGATCGCGCTGGGCGGCGGGGTGGTGGGCGATATCACCGGCTTTGCCGCGGCCACCTATCAGCGCGGCGTGCCTTTCATCCAGATTCCCACCACGCTGCTATCGCAGGTGGACTCTTCCGTCGGCGGCAAGACCGCGATCAATCACCCGCTGGGGAAAAACATGATCGGCGCGTTTTACCAGCCCAAGCTGGTGCTGGCCGATACCCGCACGCTCGCGACCTTGCCGCAGCGCGAATTGCTGGCGGGGCTCGCGGAAGTGATCAAATACGGCCTCATTCGCGATGCCGCGTTTTTCGCTTGGCTGGAGCAGCATCTTGAGCGGCTGCTCGCGCGTGAGCCGCTGGCGCTCTCCGAAGCCATCGAGCGCTCATGCCGCAACAAAGCCGAGGTGGTGATGGCCGACGAAACCGAACAAGGCGAGCGCGCCACGCTCAATCTTGGCCACACCTTCGGCCATGCCATCGAGACCGGCTTGGGCTATGGCGTGTGGCTGCATGGCGAGGCGGTGGCCGCGGGCACGGTCATGGCGGCGGTGCTCTCGCAGCGCTTGGGGCTGATCGATGCCGCCACCGTGGCGCGCATCAAGGCGATTTATCAGCGCGCCGGCCTGCCGGTGAAGGGCGCGGTGCTCGCGCCCGAGCGTTATCTTGCGTTGATGCGCCATGACAAAAAAGTCGCCGATGGCAAACTGCGTCTCATCCTGCTGGCGGGCATCGGCCGCGCGATCATCAGCGATGCGGCGCGCGATGAAGACATTCTTGCCGCCATTCAAACTTGTTGCGAGGCCGATTGATGCATCACGCAGCGCTTGCCCCCTATGCCGTGTCGGAAGCCAATAGCCGCGGCCGCACCCACCCCGAGCCTTCGCCCACCGCGCGCAATGAATTCCAGCGCGACCGCGACCGCATTGTGCATTCCACCGCCTTTCGCCGGCTCGAATACAAAACGCAGGTGTTCGTCAATCACGAGGGCGATCTCTTCCGCACGCGCTTAACCCACAGCATCGAAGTCGCGCAAATCGCGCGCTCAATCGCCCGCGCGCTCTCACTCAATGAAGATCTCGCCGAAGCCGTGGCGCTGGCGCATGATCTGGGCCACACGCCCTTTGGCCATGCCGGGCAGGATGCGCTCAATGAATGCATGCGCGATCACGGCGGCTTTGAACACAATCTGCAAAGCCTGCGCACCGTCGATCTTCTGGAAGAGCGCTATGGCGCTTTTGATGGGCTCAATCTCACTTGGGAAACCCGCGAGGGCATTCTCAAACATTGCTCGCTCAAAAACGCCCGCGAGCTGGGCGATCTGGGCCAGCGTTTCATCGACCGCACGCAGCCCAGCCTGGAAGCCCAGCTCACCAATCTGGCCGATGAAATCGCCTACAACAACCACGATGTGGATGACGGCCTGCGCTCAGGCCTCATCACGCTTGAGCAAATTCTCGAGGTGCCGATATTCGCCCGTCATGCAGCCGGCGTGGAGGCGCGCTTTCCCGGCATCACCGGCCGGCGCATGATTCACGAAACCATCCGCAGCATGATCAATACCCTGGTGCTCGATCTCATCGACACCACCGCAGCCAATCTTGCTGCGATCAATGCCAAACATATCGACGACATTCGTGCAGCCAAGCCGCTGGCGGCTTTCAGCGAGGCCACCCGCGCCGAACATCTCGAGCTCAAGCGATTTCTCAATCAAAATCTCTATCGCCATTACCGCGTGCTGCGCATGACCAACAAAGCCCGGCGCATCATCAGCGAGCTCTTTGGCGCCTTCATGGATGACCCGCGGATTCTGCCGCCGCAGTATTTCGACATGGCGCAAAACGACAAACCACGCGCCATCGCGGATTTCATCGCCGGCATGACAGACCGCTACGCCATCGGCGAGCATCGGCGTTTGTTTGCGGTGGGGGAAATTTAAGCGCGAGCACCTTGCGCGAATGCCGTGATGAATACCTCGCACCCTTACGCAGCCTGGCTGCGCTTGAGCTTGTGCCCCAAGCTCCCCCCTTCGCAAGCGCGGGCCCTGCTCGCGCAGTTTGGTTTGCCGGAAAACATTTTCGCTGCCAGCGCGGCGTCGCTCTCGAGCGTGATTGGCATGCCGCTGGCCGAGCACCTGCTCGCCTATGACAGCAAAGCCGCCATCGACACCGCGCTCGAGTGGTCAGCGCAGCCCGGCAATCATCTCATCAGCCTGGCCGATGAAAGCTACCCCAAAAGCCTGCTCGATATCCCCGACCCACCGGCACTGATTTATGCCAAGGGCCAGATCGGGCTGCTCAATCAAACCGCCATCGCCGTGGTGGGCAGCCGCAATGCCACTGCCGGCGGGTTGGGCCATGCCGAAGCGTTTTCAGAAACACTCTCGCAAGCGGGCATCACCATCGTCAGCGGGCTGGCACTGGGCATCGATGCGGCCGCCCACAAGGGCGCCTTACGCGGCCGCGGCAGCACCATCGCGGTGATCGGCACCGGGGCAGATCGGATGTATCCCGCGCGCAATGAAGCGCTGGCGCGGCAGATCGCGCAAGACGGTCTCATCATCAGCGACTATGCGCTCGGCACGCCGGCGTTGGCGGCCAATTTCCCGCGGCGCAATCGGCTGGTGTCGGGGCTCTCGCGCGGGGTGCTGGTGGTGGAGGCCGCTTTGAAAAGCGGCTCGCTCATCACCGCCCGGCTGGCGGCCGAGCAAGGGCGCGATGTCTTTGCCATCCCCGGCTCGATTCATTCGCCGCTCGCCAAGGGCTGTCATCAGCTCATTAAACAAGGCGCCAAGCTCGTCGATGATGCGGCTGACATCATCACGGAATTGGGCCTCATCGAACCCCCCGTCAAGGCCGCCCAAAGTGTTGCAGATTTGCCACGCGGCACGCCTGAGAGTGACGTCCTCTCTCAAATGGGATTCGACCCATGCGGCATGGATATTTTGGCAACGCGCACAGGCTTGACGCCGGAAGCGTTATACGCGATTCTGGTCACGCTGGAACTCGAGGGTCGGGTGGCAACATTGCCCGGCGGCCACTACCAGAGACTACGCTGAGGGCCTGCCATGTACGATGTGCTCGTGTACCTGTTCG
>JBEAUN010000142.1:0-14538 GCA_041161415.1 Pseudomonadota bacterium
GCTGAAAAGTTTTGAAACGTAGGGCAATAGCTCAACTGGCAGAGCGTCGGTCTCCAAAACCGAAGGTTGGGGGTTCGATTCCCTCTTGCCCTGCCAATGCATAGTCCGACCCAACTCTGAATCCATGGCCGACAAACTTAAATTCACGCTGGCACTGCTCATGGTGATCGCGGGTGTCGCAGGGTTTTACCTGCTCGCCGAGCAAGCCATGATTTTGCGCGTGTTGTCGGTGCTGGCAGGGGTGGCGGCGGGCGGCGCATTGGCGTGGTTCACTGGCCCTGGTCGCCAGTTTGCTGTGTTCTCGCGTGAGTCCTGGCTTGAGGCCCGCAAAGTGGTGTGGCCTACCCGCAAAGAAACCGTGCAGACCACGGCCATCGTATTCGTATTTGTGGTTGTCATGGCGGCGTTCCTTTGGACCACCGACAAAACGCTCGAGTGGGCCTTGTATGACCTGATTCTGGGCTGGAAAAAATCATGACCAAGCGTTGGTACGTCGTTCACGCCTATTCGGGTTTCGAGAAGTCTGTGCAGCGCGCGCTCACTGAGCGCATCGCGCGGGCCGGCATGACCGAACAATTCGGCCGCATTCTGGTGCCGGTCGAAGAAGTGGTTGAAATGCGCGCGGGGCAGAAAGCGATCTCCGAGCGGAAGTTTTTCCCTGGCTACGTGCTGGTGGAAATGGAAATGAATGACGAAACCTGGCACCTGGTGAAAAGCACCGCCAAGGTCTCGGGTTTCGTGGGCGGCACCGCCAACAAGCCGACGCCGATTTCCGAAAAGGAAGTCGACAAGATCATGCAGCAAATGCAGGAGGGGGTGGAGAAGCCCCGTCCCAAAGTGCTGTTCGAAGTGGGCGAGCTGGTGCGCGTCAAGGAAGGTCCTTTTACCGATTTCAATGGCTCGGTAGAAGATGTGAATTACGAAAAAACAAACTCCGCGTGTCGGTCACGATTTTTGGTCGTGCCACGCCCGTGGAGCTGGAGTTCAGTCAGGTCGAAAAGGCCTGATGCGGTTTTCTCCTCGCCGGGTTCGCAAGCCCCATAAAAAAGGGCTTGCGCGCCTGGCGTGTGTCGTTTGTGACGCGTGAGAACGCGTTGTACGGCCCGCACTGCGGCCGGCTTTGTGGGTGTTATCCAAACAAGGCAAAGCAGTCCGCCCGCTGCCAGCGTGATGGCAACAGAGGAGCGTGAGTAATCCGGTCTGCCGGAAGAAAGCGCGTCTGAACTCAACCGATTCAACCAGGAGCCTTTCATGGCCAAGAAGATCATCGGTTTTATCAAGCTGCAAGTGCCAGCGGGTAAAGCCAACCCCAGCCCCCCGATTGGTCCGGCACTCGGCCAGCGTGGTCTTAACATCATGGAGTTCTGCAAGGCGTTCAACGCGCAGACTCAAGGCATGGAACCGGGCTTGCCCATTCCCGTGGTGATCACCGCGTTCGCCGACAAGAGCTTCACCTTCGTGATGAAGACGCCCCCGGCCACCGTGCTCATCAAGAAAGCCGCTGCCGTGACCAAGGGTTCACCCAAGCCGCACACCGACAAGGTCGGCAAGATCACCCGCGCCCAGGCCGAAGAAATCGCCAAGGCCAAGATGAAAGACTTGACCGCCGCCAATCTCGATGCCGCCGTGCGCACCATCGCCGGCAGCGCCCGCAGCATGGGCATCACCGTGGAGGGTCTGTAACATGGCAAACACCGAACCCAAACTGCCCAAGCGCACCAAGGCCGCTCGCGCCAAGGTCGATCGCAGCAAGCTCTATCCCGTTAGCGACGCGCTGTCGTTGGTGAAATCCATCGCCACCGCCAAGTTCGATGAATCCATCGATGTGGCTGTGAATCTCGGCGTGGATGCCAAGAAGTCCGACCAGCTCGTACGCGGCTCCGTGGTGCTGCCCGCCGGCACCGGCAAGACCGTGCGCGTGGCCGTGTTCGCCCAGGGCGACAAGGCCGAGCTCGCCAAGAACGCCGGTGCGGATATCGTCGGCTTCGATGATCTGGCTGAACAGATCAAGGCCGGCAACCTGAATTTCGATGTGTGTATCGCCACGCCCGATGCGATGCGTGTGGTCGGTGCGCTGGGTCAGATTCTCGGCCCCCGCGGCTTGATGCCCAACCCCAAGGTTGGCACTGTGACCATGGATGTGGCCACCGCGGTGAAGAACGCCAAGGCGGGTCAGGTGCAGTACCGCACCGACAAGGCCGGTATCGTTCATTGCACCATCGGCCGCGCTTCGTTTGAAGTCGATGCGCTGCGCACCAATCTCTCCGCGCTGATCGAAGCTTTGCAAAAAGCCAAGCCGGCGGCGGCCAAGGGCCAGTACCTGAAAAAGGTCTCCTTGTCCTCCACCATGGGCCCGGGCGTGCGCGTCGATCAGTCGAGCTTGCTTGCGCAGGCTTAAGTGTGATTGGGGAGCAATCCCCGCAAAAGAACTTTGGGCTGCATGCCGGGGTCACCTGGCGTGCAGGTTGTCAAAGACCGTTGGGGTGAGTGGCTGCAATCAAGGCCGCGAGCTTAAAACAGCAACACAAGAGCGTGCTCTTGGGTTGCCACCCAACGCAGATGGCGTTACCCCAGACAGGAAAACAGGTTCGCGCCAAGCGAATAAGAATCCTGAATGAAGGTCGCCGTGTTGGTCTCGATTCGGGTAAGCTGCGCGTTTGCCCGAAGAGAGCTTTTTTTCAATAGGAGCTGACCTTGGGTCTCAATCTCAACGAGAAAAAGGCGGTAGTCGAGGAAGTGTCTGGCGTCGTTGCCAACGCCCAATCGATCATCGTCGCCGAGTACCGTGGTCTGGAAGTCGAACACATCACCGTGCTGCGCGCCAAGGCGCGTGCCGAGGGTGTGTACCTGCGCGTGCTCAAGAACACGCTGGCTCGTCGTGCCGTCAATGACACGCCGTTCGCCGGTCTGGCCGAGCACATGGTGGGCCCGCTGGTGTATGGCATTTCGCCGGATCCCGTGGCCGCCGCCAAGGTGCTGGCTGACTTCGCCAAAGGCAACGACAAGCTGGTGATCAAAGCCGGCGCCATGCCCAATTTCGTCATGGACGATAAGGGTGTAAAGGCGCTCGCCTCGATGCCCAGCCGCGAAGAGCTGCTGGCGAAACTGCTGGGCACCATGCAGGCCCCGATTTCCCAATTCGTTCGCACCCTCAACGAAGTGCCCAGCCGTTTTGTGCGCACCCTCGCTGCGGTTCGCGATTCGAAAGAGACTGCGTAATTCACCATTTGTGCGCCTGAACAGCAGGCACACACAACATTCAGGAGTTAAACATGAGCGCTGTAACCAAAGACCAAATCCTCGACGCCATTTCCAGCATGACCGTGCTTGAGCTCTCCCAGCTCATCAAGGACATGGAAGAAAAATTCGGCGTGTCCGCCGCTGCCGCTGCTGTGGCCGTGGCTGCCCCGGCTGCTGGTGGCGCCGCCCCCGCCGCTGAAGAAAAGACCGAATTCACCGTGGTGCTGGCCGCCGCTGGTGAGAAGAAGGTTGAAGTCATTAAGGTGGTGCGTGCCGCCACGGGTCTGGGCCTGAAGGAAGCCAAGGACTTGGTCGACGGTGCACCGAAGCCCGTCAAGGAAGGTATCTCCAAGGCCGACGCCGAAGCGCTGAAGAAGCAGCTCGAAGAAGCTGGCGCCAAGGTCGAAGTCAAGTAATACCGGCTATCATGCCGTTCGGGCTGGCGGTTTTGACCGCCAGCCCATTTGCGTTTTCAGGAATTGGAAAAAATTTGACTGTGCGGGCCAGCAGAAAACGGGTTGCAACATCGCGTATCACGGCGTTGCCGCGCGTTTCCTCCTGTCCTTCCACGACTGACCTCTGACCGGAGCATTCATGGCGTATTCCTACACCGAGAAAAAACGCATTCGCAAGAGTTTTGGCAAGCGCGGCGGCGTGCTTAACGTCCCCTTCCTGCTGGCCACCCAGCTCGAATCTTACCTCGCGTTCCTGCAAGCCGATCTGCCGCCCGAGCGGCGTATCAACAACGGCTTGCAAGCCGCCTTCACCTCCGTGTTTCCGATTCAGTCCCATTCGGGCAATGCGCGACTTGAATTCGTGCATTACATCCTGGGCGAGCCGGGCTTCGATGTGAAGGAATGCCAGCAGCGCGGGCTCACCTTCGCAAGCCCCCTGCGTGCACGCGTCCGCCTGGTGATCATGGATCGCGACGCCGCCAAAGAAACCATCAAGGAAGTCAAAGAGCAGGAAGTCTACATGGGCGAACTGCCGCTCATGACCACCACCGGCTCTTTCGTCATCAATGGCACCGAGCGTGTCATCGTCTCCCAGCTGCACCGCTCGCCCGGTGTGTTCTTCGAACACGACCGCGGCAAGACCCACAGCTCGGGCAAGCTCTTGTTCTCCGCGCGTATCATTCCTTACCGCGGCTCGTGGCTGGATTTCGAATTCGACGCCAAGGATTATCTCTTCTTCCGTATCGACCGCCGTCGCAAGATGCCGGTCACCATTCTGCTCAAAGCGCTGGGTTTGACCCCGGAAGAAATTCTCGCCACCTTCTTTGATTTCGATACCTTCAAGCTCACCAAGAAGGGCATCGATTTCACCCTGGTGCCCGAGCGTCTGCGCGGCGAAGTCGCCCGCTTCGACATCACCGACAAAGCCGGCAAGATGATTGTGCCGAAGGATAAGCGCGTCACCGCACGCCACATCCGCGAGCTGGCTGAAGCTGGCATCAAGCACATCAATGTGCCGGAAGATTTTCTGGTGGGCCGCGTGCTCGCCACCAATGTGGTGGATGGCGACACCGGCGAGATTCTCGCCAATGCCAATGACGAGCTGACCGAAGACCTGCTGGGCAAACTGATTGAATCTGGTGTGTCCCAAATCCAGACGCTTTACACCAATGATCTGGATTGCGGCCCCTATATCTCGCAAACGCTGCGCACGGATGAGACCAATGACCAGTGGCATGCCCGCGTGGCCATTTATCGCATGATGCGCCCGGGTGAGCCGCCCACTGAAGAAGCGGTGCAGGCCCTCTTTGGCGCTCTCTTCTTCGACGCCGACCGCTACGACCTCTCTGCCGTCGGCAGAATGAAATTCAACCGTCGTGTCGGCCGCGATGAAATCCTGGGCGAGGGCACGCTCTCCAACCAGGACATCATTGATGTGATCCGCATCCTGGTTGAGCTGCGCAATGGCAAGGGCGAAATCGACGACATCGATCACCTCGGTAACCGCCGCGTGCGTTCCGTGGGCGAGCTCGCTGAAAACCAGTTCCGCGCCGGTCTGGTGCGTGTCGAGCGCGCCGTGAAGGAGCGCTTGAGCCAGGCTGAATCCGAAAACCTGATGCCGCATGACCTGATCAACGCCAAGCCGATCAGCGCTGCGATTAAGGAATTCTTCGGTTCCAGCCAGCTGTCGCAGTTCATGGACCAGACCAACCCGCTCTCCGAAATCACCCACAAGCGCCGCGTCTCCGCGCTTGGCCCGGGCGGTCTGACCCGCGAGCGCGCAGGCTTCGAAGTGCGCGACGTGCACCCCACCCACTACGGCCGAGTGTGCCCGATCGAAACGCCGGAAGGCCCGAACATCGGCCTCATTAACTCGCTCGCGCTGTATGCCTCCACCAATGAATACGGCTTCCTTGAGACGCCCTATCGTAAGGTGATCGACGGCAAGGTGACCGACCAGATCGACTACCTCTCCGCCATCGAAGAAGGCAAATACACCATCGCCCAGGCGAATGCTCAACTCGGCAAGAAGGGCGAGCTCATGGATGAGCTCGTGTCCTGCCGGCACAAGGGCGAATTCATGCTGTCCACGCCCGATTCGGTGCAGTACATGGACGTGGCGCCCTCGCAGATCGTGTCCGTGGCCGCCTCGCTCATCCCGTTCCTTGAGCACGACGACGCCAACCGCGCGCTGATGGGCTCCAACATGCAACGCCAGGCCGTGCCTTGCTTGCGTGCGGAAAAGCCCTTGGTAGGCACGGGGATTGAGCGCACCGTGGCCGTTGACTCCGGCACCGCGGTGCAGGCGCTGCGCGGCGGGGTGATCGACTACATCGACGCCAACCGCATCGTGGTGCGCGTCAATGACGACGAAACCGTCCCCGGCGAAGTGGGTGTGGATATCTATAACCTCGTCAAATACACCCGTTCCAACCAGAACACCAACATCAACCAGCGTCCCATCGTCAAGGTCGGCGACATCATCGCCAAGGGCGACGTGGTGGCCGACGGCGCCTCCACTGACTTGGGCGAGCTCGCGCTGGGGCAGAACATGTTGGTCGCGTTCATGCCCTGGAACGGTTACAACTTCGAAGACTCGATCCTGATTTCCGAGCGCGTGGTGGCGGATGATCGCTTTACCTCCATCCACATCGAAGAGCTCACCGTGGTGGCGCGTGACACCAAGCTTGGGCCTGAGGAAATCACCCGCGATATCGCCTCGCTCGGCGAAGCGCAACTGGGTCGTCTCGATGAATCCGGCATCGTCTATATCGGCGCTGAAGTCGAAGCGGGCGATGTGCTGGTGGGCAAGGTCACGCCCAAGGGCGAAACCCAGCTCACCCCCGAAGAAAAACTGCTGCGGGCGATCTTCGGTGAGAAGGCAAGCGATGTGAAAGACACCTCCTTGCGCGTGCCGTCCGGTATGGCCGGCACCGTGATCGATGTGCAAGTCTTCACCCGCGAAGGCATCGAGCGTGACAAGCGTGCTCAGCAGATCATCGACGATGAACTGCGCCGCTATCGCCAGGATTTGGGCGACCAGATGCGTATCGTGGAGCGCGATGCGTTTGCGCGTATCGAGCGCCTGATCACCGGGCAAGTGGCCAACGGGGGGCCGAAGAAGCTCGCCAAGGGCACCAAGGTCACCAAGGCGTATCTGGAAACCATCGAGCCGCATAACTGGTTCGATATTCGCATGGCCGAAGAAGACGTTGCCCAGCAGCTTGAATCGCTGCGCGAGGGTATCGAACGTACCCGCAAGGAATTCGATATCGCTTTTGAGGGCAAGCGCAAGAAGCTCACCCAGGGCGACGAGCTGCCCCCGGGCGTGCAGAAGATGGTCAAGGTGCACCTCGCGGTCAAGCGCCGCCTGCAGCCCGGCGACAAGATGGCCGGCCGCCACGGTAACAAGGGTGTGGTGTCGAAGATCGTCCCGGTGGAAGACATGCCCTATCAGGAAGACGGCACGCCGATGGATATCGTGCTGAACCCGCTGGGTGTGCCCTCGCGGATGAATATCGGTCAGATTCTCGAAACCCATCTGGGCTGGGCTGCCAAGGGCTTAGGCGACAAGATCGGCCGCATGTTGCGCGAGCAGCGCAATGTCGCCGAAGTGCGCAAGTTCATCGACAAGCTCTACAACGCGTCAGGCAAGGGAGAAGATATCGCCTCGCTGGAAGACCGCGAAGTCGTGGAGTTGGCTGAGAACCTCTCCAAGGGTGTGCCGTTTGCCACCCCCGTGTTCGACGGTGCGCATGAATCCGAAATTCGCGACATGCTCGAACTCGCTGATCTGCCCGCCGAAGGCCAGATCACGTTGTTTGACGGCCGCACGGGCGATGCCTTCGAGCGCAAGGTCACCGTGGGTTATATGCATGTGTTGAAACTCCACCACTTGGTGGATGACAAGATGCACGCCCGCTCGACCGGCCCGTACAGCCTCGTCACCCAGCAGCCGCTGGGCGGCAAGGCGCAATTCGGTGGCCAGCGTTTCGGGGAAATGGAAGTGTGGGCGCTGGAAGCCTATGGCGCCTCCTACACCCTGCAGGAAATGCTCACGGTCAAGTCGGACGACGTATCCGGCCGGACCAAGGTCTATGAAAACATCGTCAAGGGCGAGCACAAGATTGACGCCGGCATGCCGGAATCCTTCAACGTGCTGGTCAAGGAAATCCGCTCGCTGGGTATTGATATCGACCTCGAGCGTTTTTAGGTGAATGCCAAACGGGTTTCCGCGCCGGCGTGCCTGGCCCGGAAACCCGCCTGACCCAACGCGCTGTCTGCAACACAGATTTGAATGCTCATCACCCTCGACAGGAGTGACACATGAAAGCACTGCTCGATCTTTTCAAACAGGTTACGCAGGAAGAAGAGTTTGACGCGATTACCATCGGGCTTGCCTCGCCTGAAAAAATCCGTTCCTGGTCTTTTGGCGAAGTCAAAAAACCCGAAACCATCAACTACCGCACCTTCAAGCCCGAGCGCGATGGTCTGTTCTGCGCCAAGATTTTCGGGCCGGTGAAAGACTACGAATGCTTGTGCGGCAAGTACAAGCGACTCAAGCATCGCGGCGTCATTTGCGAGAAATGCGGCGTGGAAGTCACGCTCTCCAAAGTGCGCCGCGAGCGCATGGGCCATATCGAGCTCGCCTCGCCTGTTGCCCACATTTGGTTCCTGAAGAGCCTGCCGTCCCGTTTGGGCATGGTGCTGGACATGACGCTGCGCGACATCGAACGCGTGCTGTATTTCGAAGGCTATGTGGTGGTCGATCCGGGTATGACCCCGCTCTCCCGCGCGCAGCTTTTGTCGGAAGATGACTACCTCGCCAAGGTCGAAGAATTTGGTGACGACTTCACCGCCCTGATGGGCGCTGAAGGCGTGGGCGCGCTGCTGCGCTCGCTCGATGTGCCCAGTGAGATCGAGCGCCTGCGCTCGGAGCTTGCCACCACTGGCTCGGAAGCCAAGATCAAGAAGATCGCCAAGCGACTCAAGGTGCTCGAAGGCTTCCAGACCTCCGGCATCAAGCCCGATTGGATGATTCTCGATGTGCTGCCGGTGCTGCCGCCTGATCTGCGTCCGCTGGTGCCGCTCGATGGTGGCCGCTTTGCCACCAGCGATCTGAATGACCTCTATCGCCGCGTCATCAACCGTAACAACCGCTTGAAGCGCCTCTTGGAGCTGAAGGCCCCCGAAATCATCGTGCGCAATGAAAAGCGCATGCTGCAAGAAGCCGTCGACTCGCTGCTCGACAACGGTCGCCGCGGCAAGGCCATGACCGGCGCCAACAAGCGTCCGCTGAAATCCTTGGCCGACATGATCAAGGGCAAATCCGGCCGCTTCCGTCAAAACCTGCTCGGCAAGCGTGTGGACTACTCCGGCCGTTCGGTGATCGTGGTCGGCCCGCAACTGAAACTCCATCAGTGCGGTCTGCCCAAGAAGATGGCCTTGGAGCTCTTCAAGCCCTTCATCTTCAATAAGCTCGAATTGCTCGGCTTGGCCACCACCATCAAGGCGGCGAAGAAGTTGGTCGAACAGGAAGTCCCCGAAGTGTGGGACATCCTCGAAGAAGTCATTCGCGAGCATCCGGTGCTCTTGAACCGCGCGCCGACGCTGCACCGCTTGGGCATTCAGGCTTTCGAGCCGGTGCTGATTGAAGGCAAGGCGATTCAGCTGCATCCGCTGGTCTGCGTGGCGTTTAACGCCGACTTCGACGGCGACCAGATGGCCGTCCACGTGCCGCTCTCGCTGGAAGCGCAGATGGAAGCGCGCACCCTGATGCTCGCCTCCAACAACGTGCTCTCGCCCGCCAACGGCGAGCCGATCATCGTCCCCTCGCAGGACATCGTGTTGGGCCTCTACTACGCCACCCGCGAAGGCGTGAATGCCAAGGGCGAAGGCATGATCTTCACTGATGTGGGCGAAGCACTGCGCGCCTATCAATCGGGCGAAGTGAGCCTGCACGCCAAGGTGGCGGTGCGTATCCGCGAAGTGGAAGTGATCGACGGCGAACACCGCCCCAAGATCACCCGCTATGAAACCACCGTGGGCCGGGCCATGCTGTCCGAAATCCTGCCCCCGGGCTTGCCTTTCCCCTTCATCAACAAGCCGCTCAAGAAGAAGGAAATCTCCAAGCTGGTGAATGCCTCCTTCCGCCGCTGCGGCTTGAAGGAAACCGTGATCTTCGCCGACCGCCTCATGCAGTCGGGCTTCCGGCTCGCCACCCGCGCCGGCATCTCGATCGCGGTGAAGGACATGCTGATCCCGCCGCAAAAGCACGACATCATCGGCGCCGCGGAAAAAGAAGTGAAGGAAATCGCCGAGCAGTATCGCTCAGGCTTGGTGACCGATGGCGAGCGCTACAACAAGGTGGTCGACATCTGGGGCCACGCTGGCGATCAGGTCGCCAAGGCGATGATGGAGCAGTTGGGTGCGCAAGATGTCGTCACCCGCGAAGGTAAGAAGGTGAAGCAGGAATCCTTCAACGCGATCTACATGATGGCCGACTCCGGCGCCCGCGGCTCTGCGGCGCAGATTCGTCAGCTGGCCGGCATGCGCGGTCTGATGGCAAAGCCAGACGGCTCGATCATCGAAACGCCGATCACGACCAACTTCCGCGAAGGCCTGAACGTTCTGCAGTACTTCATCTCGACGCACGGTGCGCGTAAGGGTCTGGCCGATACGGCGTTGAAGACCGCCAACTCCGGGTATCTGACCCGTCGTCTGGTGGATGTGACGCAAGACCTCGTGATCACCGAAGATGATTGCGGCACCGACTTGGGCTTCTCCATGCGCGCCCTGGTCGAAGGCGGCGAAGTGGTCGAGCCCTTGCGCGAGCGCATCCTCGGCCGCACCGCGGCGAGCGATGTGGTCAATCCTGAAAACCAGGAAACCGTGATCGAATCCGGTACGCTGATCGACGAAAATCTCGTTGATCTCATCGATAGCCTCGGTATCGACGAAGTGCGCGTGCGCACCCCGCTCAATTGCGAAACTCGTTATGGTCTGTGCGCCAAGTGCTACGGCCGTGACCTGGGCCGCGGCCAGCTCGCCAATGTGGGCGAAGCCGTGGGCGTGATCGCTGCGCAATCGATCGGCGAGCCGGGCACCCAGCTCACCATGCGGACCTTCCACGTCGGTGGCGCCGCCTCGCGTGCCGCTGCCGCCAGCCAGGTCGAATCGAAGAGCGCGGGTATCATCCGCTTCACCCAGAACATGCGCTATGTCACCAACCCCAAGAACGAAAAGGTGGTGATCGCACGCTCTGCTGAAATCATCATTACCGATGACTACGGCCGCGAACGCGAGCGTCACAAGGTGCCCTACGGCGCCACCATGCTGGTGGAAGACGGCATGAACGTCAAAGCCGGCCTGCAGCTCGCCACCTGGGACCCGCACACCCGCCCCATCGTCACCGAATACGCCGGTGTGGTGAAATTCGAAGCGGTGGAAGAAGGTGTGACGGTTGCCAAGCAGATCGACGAAGTCACCGGCTTGTCGACCCTGGTGGTGATCGACGCCAAGCGTCGTGGCAGCACCGCTTCCAAGAGCCTGCGCCCGCAAGTGAAGCTCATGACCGAAACCGGCGAAGAAGTGAAAATCGCCGGCACCGATCATGCCGTGACCATCACCTTCCAGGTGGGTTCGCTCATCACCGTGAAGGACGGCCAGACTGTGAGCGTGGGCGACATTCTCGCCCGTATCCCGCAGGAATCCGCCAAGACCCGCGACATTACCGGCGGTCTGCCGCGTGTGGCCGAGCTCTTCGAAGCCCGCTCGCCCAAGGACGCTGGCATGTTGGCCGATGTCACCGGCACCACCTCGTTCGGCAAGGACACCAAGGGCAAGCAGCGTCTCATCATCACCGAGCCCGATGGCACGGCGCATGAGTACCTCATCCCCAAGGACAAGCACGTCATGGCCCACGACGGCCAGGTGGTGAACAAGGGCGAAGTGATTGTGGACGGCCCGGCCGACCCGCACGACATCCTGCGTCTCAAAGGCGTGGAAGAGCTTGCACGTTACATCATCGACGAAGTGCAGGACGTCTATCGCTTGCAGGGCGTGAAGATCAACGACAAGCACATCGAAGTGATCGTGCGCCAGATGCTGCGTCGGGTGGTCATCAGCGAGCCGGGCGATTCCCGCTTCATCCGTGAAGAGCAAGTCGAGCGCAGCGAAGTGCTGGATGAAAACGACAAACTCGAGGCCGATGGCAAGATCCCGGCGCAGTATGAATACATGCTGCTCGGTATCACCAAGGCGAGCTTGTCGACCGACTCCTTCATCTCCGCCGCATCCTTCCAGGAAACCACCCGCGTGCTCACCGAAGCTGCCATCATGGGCAAGCGCGACGAGCTGCGTGGTCTCAAGGAAAACGTCATCGTCGGCCGCCTTATCCCTGCCGGCACAGGCCTCGCATATCACCGCAGCCGCCGCCAGCAACCAATGGGCGAAGAGCTCGCCGCAGCGCATGCGCTGTTCGAGCCCGAACCCGCCGCTGCCGAATCCGCACAGGAAGGCGCAGCCGGCTGATCGAGCGGTTTTCGCAGTCAAAGCAGCAAAAAAGGGCGGATGGGCAACCATCCGCCCTTTTTTCTCCCCACTTTGACAAGGGAAGGGACGGGAAGGCATTCAAGCGCCGGATCCAACGCGTAGGGTGCGTGGCTTTGCCACGCACGCGTTATTTCTCGTAACCACTCCCGCTTGGGTAACAAGTTCTGACAAGGGGATGGGACGGGAAGGCGTTCAAGCGCCGGACCCAACGGAAGGGTGGGTGGCTTTGCCACCCACGCGTTATTTGTCGTAGCCACCCATACATGGGTAACCAGTTACCAACCCGCATCCCGCGAAGAAGATCGGGTTTGCTGGCCGCTTTGGAGTATTCCTCCGATTGCCCAACCTCACTCCGCTGCGTATACTCCCCTCCATGCGCCGTCTGCTTGCTCTCCTGCTACTGATCCTCGCGCCGCTCCAGTTCAGCTGGGCGGCAGTGAGTGGTTTTTGCAGTCACGAAAGCGGCTTGACCACGCAGCATGTTGCCACCTATTCGCCATCCCATGCCGAGCACCCTAAGTGCCATGAGCATCAGGGCGCCGCGCAGTCTTCCCAAGAGACCCCAGGCATCGATCATTCATGCTGCCAGTGCCATAGCCATTGCCACAGCATCGGCGTGACGAGCGGGTTGCACAGCGATCAGATCAAAGCGTCGTCGGCCCTGCCGGCGGTTTGCCTCTCTCCCGCCTTACCCTTCGGTCTCATCGACCGCCCCGAACGACCGAAATGGCCCCGCCTCGCCTGATCGGCGGGGCCTTGTACTCTTTTTGACCACGCACGCGCTGGGGTAGTTTGACGCTCCTGTGCGCCTCGCCCTTGCCGATCTCCAGTTCTTCAACCACTTGGAGCATCGGATGAAACCAAACGCATTACATCAACGTTGGCGGTTGCTCGCGGCGGCTTGGCTGATGAGCAGCGTCGCCCTGGCACACGCCGAGCCCTCGCCGGGGGGCGCCAGTCTTAAGGATATTTTCAATGCCGCCTGGGCCCGTCAGCCGCAGGCCGTGGCATTTCCTGCCCGGCATGAGGCGGCGCTTGGCATGGAGCGGGCAGCGCGTGCCTTGACCGCCGAGCCGGCCACTTTGGCGCTCACCGCCAAGAGCGATCAATGGCGCCGCAACGAAGGCGCGGCCGAGCGTGAGTGGGGCATTGCCGCGCCGTTGTGGCTGCCAGGCGAGCGCCAACGTGCCGGCTTGCTGGCCCAAGCCGAGCGCAGTGCGCTACTCGATACGCTTGAAGCCAGCCGGTTGCGTTTTGCCGGCGAGCTGCGCGAGGTGTTTTGGGCCTATCAGCGCGCGCGGCTTGAAAAAGAGCTGGCTGCCACCCGCCTGAATCACACCACCTTGCTCTCGAATGACGTGGCCCGCCGGGTGCGTGCTGGCGATCTCGCCCGCGCTGATCAGCACCAAGCAGCGGCTGCGCTGTCGCGCGCCCAAGCCGCACTGGCTCACGCCGAGGCTGGCTTGGTGCGGGCGCGTGCGCAGTGGCGGCTGTTGGCGGGCGAGGTGCATGAGACTTTAAGCGCGCAGGCCGAAGCCGAGCCGGCTGGCGAATTCGAGCCGAGCCACGCGGCGCTGGCCGAGCTCGCCGCTCGCGCCCGCGTGGCCCAGGGTGCGGCCGATCTGGCCGCTACCCGGCGTCGCGCTCACCCCGAGCTACTGCTCGCCGCCAGCCGTGATCGCGGCGCGCACGACGAAGCCTGGAATGGAAAACTCGTGGTCGGCCTGCGCATTCCCTTTGGTGGCGCAAAACACGATGCCGCAATCGCCGAAGCCAAAGCGCAAGCCCTGGAAGCAGAGGCGCTCCTCGCTTTGCAGCGCGAGCAGCTTAAAGCAGAGGCCGAGATTGCCCGCGCCAAGGTGGCCTCACAGCGCATTGCCGCGCAAGCGGCCTCGCAGCGTGCCGAATTGGCCAGCCAGACCCGTGGCTTCTTTGAAAAATCCTTTGCGCTGGGGCAGATCGATCTGCCCACCCGGCTGCGCTACGAAAACGAAGCCGCAGAGGCCGAACGCGAAGCAGCGCTGGCGGCGATGGATCTTTCCGCCGCCATCTCAGCGCTGCGTCAAGCCCAGGGCCTCTTGCCCTGATGGCGCGTCATCTCACCGGAACCCGACCATGACACACTTCTTGATACACCGATTCTTTTTGCTGGGCGCACTGCTCGCCCTTCACGGCGCAAGCCTCGCCCACGAGGGCCATGATCACAGCGAGGCGCCACCGGCGACCACCGCCTCCACGCCACGCTTTGCCGCAAGCTCTGAGCGTTTTGAGCTGGTGGGCGTGCTGGAGG
>JBEAUN010000241.1:0-4888 GCA_041161415.1 Pseudomonadota bacterium
GAGAAACATACCGTGGGGATCGCGATAGCCCAAGGTGGCGGCCAGCATGTCCAGATTGGCCCCGCTTGACCCCTCGCGCGCAAGCTCGCGGGTGACAAACGCGCGGCCTGCTGTTTGGGTGGCTTCTTCATCAAGCTTCGCGAACCACTGCTTGACCTTCTGCTTGGCCCGCGCCGACACCAAAATGCCCAGCTGCGGATTCAGCCAATCGCGCGAGGGCCCGCCTTGCTTGGCGGTGACGATCTCCACCCGCTGCCCGCTTTTGAGTGGCGTATTAAGCTGCACCAGCTGGCCATCGACCTTGGCCCCGCGACAGCGATGCCCCAAATCGGTGTGCAGTCGATAAGCAAAATCCACGGGTGTCGCGCCCACCGGCAAATCCACCACCTTGCCTTGCGGAGTGATGGCGTAAATGGTGTCGTCCAGCGCGGCGCGTTTGTATTCCGCCACCCAATCGGGTGATTCCGCGATTTCATCGCGCCATGACAAGAGCTCCCTCAGCAGCGCGATCTTCTCGTCATATTCGCCGCCACTTGCGGCGCCTTCCTTGTAGCGCCAGTGGGCGGCAAAGCCGAGCTCCGCGTGGCTGTGCATCTCCCGGGTGCGAATCTGCACTTCCATCGGCCGGCCGTCATCGGCCATCACCACGGTGTGCAAGGATTGATATTGGTTGCCCTTGGGCTGGGCGATGTAATCGGCAAATTCCTGCGGCAAGGGCGCCCACAGCGCATGCACCACGCCCAGCGCGGCATAGCAATCTTTCACATCATCCACCAGCACGCGCAAGGCATGGACATCAAAAATGCGCGAAAAATCCAGGCGCTTTTTTTGCATCTTGTTCCAGATGCTGTAGATATGCTTGGCCCGCCCGCTCACATCGGCCTCTATGCCAGCACGAACAAGCTCCGCATCCAGGCGCAGGCGAACCTGCAGAATGAATTCCTCGCGCTCTGCGCGGCGCTCATCGAGCAGCGCTGCAATACGCTTGTAGGCCTCGGGCTCGAGATAAAAAAACGAGCGGTCTTCAAGCTCCCATTTGAGTTGCCACACACCCAAGCGATTGGCGAGCGGCGCGTAGATATCCAGCGATTCGCGCGCCACCTCAAGCCTGGCTGGCCCGCTGTGTCGGGCATACCAGCGCAAGGTCTGGGTGCGCGAAGCCAGCCGCAGCAGCACCACGCGCACATCTTCCACCATCGCCAGCAACATCTTGCGCAGGATTTCCTTCTGCGCGCGGCGCTCCACGGCGCTGCCCGATTGAGCCAGCGAACGCCCCACCACACGCAGCCCATTCAAGTGATGCAGGCCCTCGACCATCTGCGCCACCGGCTGGCCGTATTCGGCCAGCAACATGTCTCGGGCGTCTTTCATGCGCGCATGGGCCGAGAAAAACAGCGCCGCAATCCGCGTGTCGGCATCGAGCTCAAGCCCAGTGATAATCAATGCCATCCCTAAGGTGTGCCCCATGATCGGCTCGCCATTGGGCAGAAAGGCATCGCCATAGAGCGCGGCTGCGGCATCGAATGCCCGGCGCACGCGCGCGGCATCCTCCTCGCTCAAGCCGGCAATTATGCGCTCGAGGGTGGGAATGTCAGAGGGGGAATGCGTCACGGCGACCATGCTCGAGATTATAATCTTCCTTTTTCGATCCCGTCCGATGCGCCGCCTCCTCGCCAAGCCGAATTTCATGCCGTATCTTCTGCTCACGCTCACGCAGGCTTTCTGGGCGGGCAATTGGGTGGTGGGCCGCGCGATTCGCGGCGAGGTGCCGCCGATTGCACTCGGATTTTGGCGCTGGGTGCTGGCGGTGGCGTTGTTCATGCCGCTGGCATGGCCGCATCTGCGGGAAGGCTGGCCGCTCGTTAAGCTCCACTGGCGTAAGCTCACCCTGCTCGGTGCCTTGGGTACGGGGCTTTACAACGCGCTGGCTTATATCGGGCTTAATTACACCACCGCCACCAATGGCGTGCTGCTCAATTCCTTTTGCCCGATCATCATCATCGCGCTGGCCTGGGCGTTTTTTGGCAAGCGCATTTCACCGCGCGAGGGCTTGGGGGTTTCGGTGTCGCTGATTGGCGTGCTGCTGATCGTCATGCGCGGCGACCCGGCGGTGCTGACAAACTTCCACCTCAATATCGGCGACTTCTGGGTGCTGGCCTCGGTCACCACCTGGGCGGCCTATACATGCCTTCTCACCGGCCGGCCCGTGGGGCTCAATAACTGGGTGTTCCTGGTGAGTCTCGCCACCATCGGGCTTATTTTGATGTTCCCGTTTTATGTTTGGGAGATTGCCTCGGGGAAGCTCATTCACCCCGCCCCGCATTCCTTCGCCGCGATTGCCTACACCGGCGTGTTTCCCGCCTTTCTGGGCTACATCTTCTGGAATCGCGGCGTGGCGGAAGTGGGCCCGCAGCGGGCGGGGTTATTCATGCACCTCATGCCGGTGTTCGGCGTGCTGTTGTCGATGGTGTTCTTGGGCGAGCGGCTTGCGCTCTACCATCTCATGGGCATCGGCCTGATTTTGAGTGGCATCACGCTCACCGTGAAAACCAAACGCGTGCGCTAGCCCAGCAAGAACCCACGCACCAAGGCAATCTGCGCCTCATCCATCAGCATCGGCGCGTGCCCCACACCGGGGATGTCCGCGCTCTCGACCGCCCTGCCCCGCGCCACCATTTGCTTGCAGGTTTCTTCCGAGAGCAAATCGGAATCGGTGCCGCGCAGCACGAGCGTTGGGCAGGCGATGGCTTCGAACATCGGCCACAGATCCACCCTGCCCGGCCGGCCTTCGCCGCGAAAGGCATCGCCAATGCGCGGGTCATAGCGCATCTCAAAACCGCCGGCACACTCTCGCAGCGCATGGATCGTGATGTGACGCCACTGCGCATCAGACAGCGGGCCAAAAGACGCGCAGAGCATGCGAATGAAAGCTTCGGCTTGATCGACATCGGCAAAGCGCGGCGCACGGCCGACATACTCCCCGATCCGCTCGATTGCTTCGGCTTCGATCACCGGCCCCACATCATTCATCACCAGCCGCGAGATCGGGGTGGTTGGAAGGCTCGCCAGCACCATGCCCATCAAGCCGCCCATTGAAGTGCCCACCCAGGCCAGTTGTTCCACACCCAACCGGGCAATCAGGGTCACCATGTCATTGACATACTGCGGGATGTTGTAGTGTCCGCCGTCATCCAACCAGTCGCTCGCACCGCGGCCCGCCACATCGGGGCACACCACGCGGAATTCATCGCACAAGTCACTGGCCAGGAAATCGAAATCACGGCCATTGCGGGTGAGCCCATGCACGCACATCAGCACATTGGGATTCTCCGGGTCGCCCCATTCGGTGTAATGCATGCGATGCAGCCCGCCCGGGTGAGCGCAGAGCACATGAGATTCACGCATCACGGCCTCGGCGCGCGGGGCGAGTACGGCTCTTAACAAGGAAAGCGATTCCATGTTGAACTCCGTGTGAGGGTGTGGCTTGAGTTTAGCACTCGCGGTCTGCCGCCAATCTGCGGCTTTTTGACTCAGCGCCGACGCACGTCAAGCCAGCTCCAACGGCGGTTGCAGATCGTTTTCCGAGGAAAGGCGTAGCAACAAGGTTTTTTCTCTCGCGCCTTCACTTTAAATGCGAATGTTGCGGTAACCGGGCGCGTTCATTTCCGATGCCAATCTATTGCGCACGGTCTCCGACAGGTGACTCACATCGACCCAAATCGAGCATCTACCGAGAAGCGTCAGAATATTCTCCGGCAAATGGCTCAGCGGATTGCTCTGGACATCAAGGTACGTCAGCCTTTTGGGCAGATTGTCTGGCAGACAAGTCAGCTGATTACCAAAGAGATGAAGCTCTCGCAAACTCGCCGGAAGATTGTCCGGCAGGCGGGTCAGCTGATTGAAATCGAGATGTAGTTTTCGCAAACTCGCCGGCAACGCGTCCGGCAGAAGCCGACCAGAAGCGTATTGGGTCGTGATGCTGTTGAGCGCCAGGTGTTGGCAGCAATTAGCCAGGCCAAACTGCTGCACGAGCGCGAGCAGAGGCGGGAACGTATCCAAAAGCCTGTTGCTGCTCAGCGGGTGAGGGTTAAACAGGGTAAATCCTGAATTCGGGGCGGCCATGGCCTGATCGACCTGTCCCTCTATCACCCCGGAAAGCTACAATGAGTTCCGGCACGCGATGGCTGCGGCCGGTGTTGTAGCTCCCTCTCTCACCCCGGAAAGCTACAATTGGGACTAAAACCCTGACGCATGAAACCCTGTTGTAGCTCCCTCTCTCACCCCGGAAAGCTACAATCGACATCACCAAGACCGGCGCCAAGCCTAGCTTGGCGCCGGTCTTGACTTCTTAAATCGTGGTTCAAAACAACAGCAACTGATTTGCTGAAATCGTTTTTTCTTGAAAACTCCGCCTTCCGACCAAAAGTTGAATACCCGCGAATTGTTTTTCGGTCACAGTCATGCACCGAACGGCACCCGCTGGCGGGAGGTTCTCAGCGAGACGTTTGAGATGTTTGTCCCGATCGTCATGCCCATTGAGCAACCGTCCATACACCGACCATTGAATCATGTCGTATCCATCATTCAGCAGAAAACGACGGAACAACACATAAGCACGCTTTTCTGTCTTGGTAAGCGTTGGCAGGACAAAGAACACGATCAGGCGCATGAATCGTCGTGTCTCCAGACTCATGGTTCAACATTCCTGAACATGGGCCTTGAGCCCTATCAGGGTGGGTAGATTAAGCTTCGCTTCGCTGTGCTCGAAAAGTCGGATCAGGCTCTGAGTGGGATATTCAACAGCCGAAAGCGCGGACATCCTGCCTTCGAGCATCGCCATGTCGACGTTCAGAAGTCCGATCAACTCGGTCTTGTCTTGGGCACATAG
>JBEAUN010000258.1:0-7515 GCA_041161415.1 Pseudomonadota bacterium
GATCAAGAGCGGGTGCAAAGCTGCCTTGTCACGCTCATCATTCACCCAAATCACCAATTCAGCCATCAGGCGCGGCGTGTCGAATGGGCTTGCCGTCTCGAACACGACACCGAGCTGAACACCGTTTTCATCGAAAGCGGCCACGCTGTTCGAGTGGGTCTTGTACTGCCCCCGGTGACGCGCATCCTTTGCGCTGTGGCGCAGTAGGATTTGGTGCAGTTGCTTGACGTGGTTCTCGTTGAACGGGATGTCCTGCCAGGAACTGAATACCAACTCCATCAGCTCCGCGTAGCCGGCCACTTCTTGCTCATCACGCGTCTCAAAAGACTGAATGGCCAGGTTAGACAACAGCTTCTCCACCTCGCGGTCGGTCAGCTTGCTGCCCTCAATACGGGTAGAGGACCCGATGCTCTCGATGGTGGCCACCCTGCGCAAGGCGGATAAACGATCAGGCGCCAGGGTGCCCAAGGCACGCCAAGCACCCTTGAACTCGTCAATCCGAGCGATCAGGCTCAAGATCTCGGGGGTGATCTGAAGGGTGTCGGAGCGAAACATAAAACCAATAATACACCCAATAACACCCATTTACCAATGCGTGATCAGTCCAGCATCCCGGAGGAAATGGGTGCGAGTGGGCGCTTTTTTGGTGTCAACCTTGCAGCTTGAGATGGTCCCGCCTTTGGCGGCACGGATCCGAAGATTTAGCCAAGCCGAGATGGGCGGGACGTGAATGACAGATTTATACCCCGCCTTCCTCAAGACAGGTGAATTTGGAACTAAGACCCCGGGCTGGTCGGCTTCGCTCGCACGTGGAAAATGACCTGCCCCCTACTGCCATACCAACCGCCAGTAGGGAAATCCGGCTGCAAACTTAACTGATTCTCTGGTTGATGGGTTGCGATGCACCGCCAGCATGCTGGCGGTGCGTCGCGGCGAATCGTGCCGGCGGCATACGCCGGCAACTGCTGTGCGGCCGCACCTCGTTGTAATCCTGGCGCCATGCCGCAATCGTGACCCTTGCCTGTGCGAGCGTTTCGAACCAGTGCTCATTCAGGCATTCATCCCGAAACTTGCCGTTGAAACTTTCGATGTACCCGTTCTGCATTGGACGCCCCGGCTCGATCAAGATGTGTCGGATACCGTGCGATTGGGCCCAGCTGATAAACGCCCGACTGGTGAATTCCGGCCCGTTGTCCGTGCGAACAGCCGCAGGGTATCCACGGAACACCGCAGCCTGATCCAGCAGGCGGGTCACATACTGCCCCGAGATGCCGAAATCGACCGCGATATCGACACTCTCCCGACTGAAATCATCGGCAACCGTCAGATGACCTACCCCCCATCGCCGTACCAACCGCCAGTAGGGAAATTCGACCCAACCACGCCCCCTGAATGCGCTCGAGCACCCCAGCCCCTGCCTGCCGCCCGCTGGCCAAACACGCAGTCAGCAAATACCCTCCCGTCGGTGCTTCCCAATCGAGCATCTCGCCGCAGGCAAAGGTGCCGGGGAGGTCTCTCAACATGAGTTTTTCATCAAGGCACTCAAATCGCACGCCGCCTGCTGTGCTGATCGCCTCGGCAAGCGGTCGGGTGGCGTGAAGGGTGATCGGCAGCGCCTTAATCGTCGCCGCCAGCTTTGCCGGATCCGCCGCTTCTTCCTTGCGCAGCACCTCATGAATCAGGGCCATCTTCACGCCTTTAATCCCGAGTCGGCTTTGCAGATGGCTCGACAGCGAGCGGGAGCCGCGCGGGTGGCTCACTTCCGCCAGAACCCTTTCGGCCTCATATCCGGGCGCGAGATCGAGGGTAAAAGTTGCGTGGCCACGCACGTTGATCTCCTCTCTCAGCCGTCTTGAGAAGGCGTAAATCAGACTGCCTTCAACGCCATGAGCGCTGATCATCATCTCGCCCTGGCGCCGCTCGGAGAAGCCCTGCGCGTCGGTAAAACTCATCGCCACCGATTTGACCGGCACGCCAGCGAACTTTTCGCGAAGATGCGCACTCCAGGTCACCTCGAAACCACAATTGGCGCTTTGCAATGGCGCGATTTTCACGCCCTTCGCCTCAAGCCACGGCACCCATGCAGCATCCGACCCCAACTGCGGCCAGCTGCCGCCACCCAGCGCCAAAACGGTGGCCCGCGGCCGGATCGAAATGTCTGCGCTTGGGGTGGCGAATTTCAGGGCGCCCGCCTCATCCCAGCCCAACCAGCGATGCCTCACATGCACCCGCACACCGGCCGCGCGCAAGCGATGCAACCACGCCCGCAGGAGTGGTGCGGCCTTCATCTGCGTCGGAAAAACACGCCCCGAGGTGCCGACAAAAGTCTCGACGCCCAACCCATGCACCCACTCTCGCAAGGCGCTGGGCGGCCATCTGTCGAGCATCGTTTGCAACGCCGCCTGGCGATTGCCATAACGCTGACAAAAAACGGAGAAGTCCTCACTGTGCGTGATGTTCAATCCGCCGATGCCGGCCAGCAGGAATTTGCGCCCCAAGGAGGGCATGGCGTCGTAGAGGCAGACTTCAACCCCCGCGCTACAGAGCGTTTCCGCGGCCATCAGACCTGCGGGGCCGCCTCCGATAATGGCAACTTGCTGGCTGGCGTAATCGGGCATGGCGGCGTGATGGGCGGGCTCAAATAATCGCGTATTGTAAGCTCAGCCGCTGCGTCCGCGGCCGGCTCGCACGCCAAGGGTCACCGTCGCTTCAGCCTAACCAGCAACCCATCCAGCCGATTCGCAAACGCCTGACGATCAGCCGCAGAAAACGCAGCTGGCCCTCCTGTCTGCACACCACTGCTGCGCAAGCCTTCCATAAAATTGCGCATGGTCAGGCGTTCCGCGATGTTGCTGGCATCAAGTAACTCGCCGCGGGGATCAAGAACGTGTGCGCCTTTTGCGACGACAAGCGCGGCCAGCGGCACGTCGGCGGTGATGACAAGATCTCCCGCACGGGCTTCGTCTGCGATGCGCTGATCCGCGACATCAAAACCCGATGGCACCTGAAGCGCGCGAACCCAGGGCGATGGCGGCACGCGAAGCATCTGGTTAGCGATCAACGTGACGCGCACCTGCGCACGCTCGGCGGCCCGAAACAAAATATCCTTAATCACGCCGGGACAGGCATCAGCATCCACCCAGATTTCCATCCTCCAATATCCTCTCGCGAATTGAATCGCTCCATCGAATGTTTAACAGCTTGGGATCCCAAGGAGGGCGCGCCCGAGCATCGGGTAGGCGCCAATCCCACGCGGTAGCGGACGAAGGCCTGAGCATGGACACCACGCCCGACCACCACAAGCACAGACTTGCCGCCAGCGACTCACACCCGCGGATCATGCCACCCGGAAGCACCTCTTCGAGCACCATATCCGGCGGTTTCCTGGACAAGCATGCGGTGAACTAGATGCAAGCGAGACCCTGCGCTTATCCAATCCGCCAGGGATCCTTGTCAATCTGAGATGGCGACACCAAGATGCTACCCCCCCGATTGTGGCAAGAAAAAAATCATCGCCCCTCGCCCATTGGTATCGCCTGAGTCGCCATGATGCTCAAGCCCTTAGCGGCAGCCCCGTGCCGATCGCGATGAAAATAGCGCCGCACACGCGGTTGAATTGCCGACCCACGCGCGAGAGCCAAGGGCGAATGCGATGTGCCGTCAAGGCCAAGGCGTATTCGGTAAAAAACTCGGTCACCGCAAAGGTGGCCGCCACCACTGCAAACTGCCCAGGCGCGCTGCGCTGTGGATCGATGAATTGCGGCAGAAAGGCGCTGAAAAAAAGCAAAGCCTTGGGGTTGGTCACCGCCGAGAAGAGCCCCTGACGAAAAAGCGATCCGGCATGCGCCTGCTCACCCGGGCTGTCGACATCGGCGACGATGGGTGGCGAGCGCCAGACCGCGATCCCAAGCCAGATAAGATACGCCCCACCCAGCCACTTCAGCACGGACAGCCAAAGCACTGAAGCCTTGATCAAGGCGCTGATGCCAAACATGCAAAGGCCGATAATCGCGACAAACCCCAGCACGCCGCCTGCGATCGTGAAGAGGGCTTTGCGATGGCCATACAACGCGCCGTGCGTCAGCGCCAGCAAACCATTCGGCCCGGGCGAGAGCGACAAGCCGATGGAGGCAAGAAGAAAAATCAGCCATGTTTCGAACTGCATGGCACCCCTTCTGTTAGGTTTTAGATTTAGCCTGGGCACGCAGCGTGTTGATGATGGCGAGCCGATTGCGAAGGAGTTTGCGCGCAAGAACACCCAGCGTCCATAGGGGACCCGGGTTGCAGACGACTTGGTAGCGCGCGGCCATGCCGGCCCCTGCAGGAACGCGCGTTAATCACGCGCAGCAGGAAAAGAATAAAAAACGGGGCGAGTCAGACCGCAACTCGCCCCGCCACACAGAAGTAATTGATTGGATCAGGCTGTGATGCCGACCGCCAGCATGGCATTCAGCTTCGCCTGCTCATTGTCATCAAGCTTGCCATCTTTTAATGCCGCGTTCATTGCGGCAGTCTCCATCTCATAACCGCTCTGCTGGCTGGATGTAGTGGCGGTACTTTCTTCACTTGAAGTCGCATCCGGGGTCGTTCCCTCAGCCGGGATGGCTGAAGCTGCGGTCGATGTCTCCCCCTGCGCCGCTGAACCCTCTTCACCCGCTGTGGCCGCTTGGGACGTTGCAGTGTTATCCCCACCAGCACCGCCTTGCGCACCAGCACCGCCTTGCGCACCAGCACCGCCTTGCGCGCCAGCACCGCCTTGCGTGCCAGCACCGCCACCCACAGCAGCAGCGGCTGGCGGCAGACCGAGTTGGGCGCGTGCCTCGTCACTCAAGCCTTTGAACACGCCGAGCTGATCGAGAAGTTGCATAAGCATTGACATGACCACATTTCGGATAAGATCTTCTTCCGCTTTTTGTTGCCCGTCGGTTGCGGCTGCCTCAGCGGATTCGCCTGCGGCTTTGGGGTCACCCTTAGCGCCACTGGTGCTAGCGCCGTCGGTACCAGCTTCATCCTCTGGCTTGGCATCCAGGCCAAGTGCCTTGCGATCTTCCGGCTTCAGGTCTTCAAAGGCACCCAGCTGATCGAGTGCCTTCAAAATCGGTGACACGCCCTCGCCCTCAGGCGTCTCGGATTTTTTGTTGCCCAGGGCATTAATGGCTTTTTGCTCGTCATCTGAAATCTTGCCATCAACCATCGACAACAAGGCCATCATGTTCTGAGCGATTTCAGAAGTTTCACCCTTGGTAATTTCAAAACCGCCATCAGACTCCGCCGACATCTTGTCGGCAATACCTTCAAACAAGGACGGCAACAGCGCTTGCAAGAAACCAGCTTGACCGGCCGAGGAGGCACCACCCAAATTTTCAACGCTCATTTGAAATTTCCTTAAAAATTGCGCGAACAGATCTGCGCAGTGGTTGTTCGAACAGCCAATACTGGTTTGATTGATCGAGCAAATTGCCACCAGAATTCACATGCGCTTTTCAAAACAGTTCACGACTTGGTAGTCACCTGAAAATCAAAGTTCCGAGTGGTTTTAAGGCACGTGCACTCAGGCAGTAGTCCACAAAATCGCGATCATTCAGATGTCTCAGAGCCGCCCGCAAAACCTCGGCCGGCAGATGAAAACATCACAGCACTCAAGGTGCCGCGCCCCCTACACTCGGCCTCGATGAGCCTGCCGATACGCCATGAAAATCCTGATCGTCGATGACCACCCGCTGATCGTGGAAGGCGTCGGTGCGGCCCTCGCCGAAATCGATCGGGAAGCGCGAATCCTCGCGGCGCACACCCTTCAAGATGCACTGGATACGCTCTATACCCACGCGCCCTTCGATCTGGTGATCGCAGATACTGGGCTAAAAAATGGCAACGGGCCCGAACTCATCAAATCGCTCCGCGCGATTCAAAGCGATGCGCCAATCGCAGTGCTGTCGGCTTTGGATAACAAGCAATCAGTGATGGCGGCGCTTGCTGCCGGGGCGATGGGTTTCATTTCCAAGCAATCGCCGACCAAGGTGCTGATCGGCGCGATCAAGCTGATTCTGTCCGGCGGGGTGTACATCCCGCCGCAGGTGCTCGATGGCAGCGCATCCCCCACTTTTCCGCAGGGCCTGGCGATTGAACCGAAAAAGAGGCTGGGTTTGACAGATCGGCAGATCGAAGTGCTGGCGCTGTTGGCCGAAGGCAAGCCGAATAAATTGATCTGTCGGGAATTGAATGTCTCCGAGGGCACCGTGAAAACGCATGTCTCGGCGATCTTTCGCACGCTGAATATTTCCAATCGCGCGCAGGTAGCGTATGCCCTCAATCAACTGGGGCTGACCCTGCCTCAACGCGGCGCACCGAACGTGCTGACACCCTCAGCGAATGCGCCCTGGCCGCCAGCGGCGCAGCATGAGTGAATTGCTGACCACCGAAACACTGGAAGCCGCCATCGCCGCGCCCGCCACCACCGGGCTCAGATAGCCAAATACCGCCAGCGGAATACCCAGCACGTTGTAGAAAAAAGCGAAGAAGAGGTTTTGCGCAATCTTGCCAAAGGTGGCGCGAGAAAGATCGATCGCATCCGCCACACGGCCCAGATCGGTTTCAATCAGCGTGATATCCGCAGTCTGACGGGCCACATCAGTGCCGCTGCCAAGCGCAAAACTCACATCAGCTGCAGCCAGCGCCGGCGCGTCGTTGATGCCATCCCCCGCCATCGCCACTACACGGCCGCCTTGTTTCAGCGTTTCGATCAAGCGCGCTTTGTCTTCCGGCAACAGCTCGGCGTGAAACGATTCAATGCCCGCCGCACGGGCCATCGCCGCCGCCGAGGCGGGATGATCGCCGGTGAGCATCACCACTTCGATGCCGGCCTTTTTAAGCCGCGCGACTGCCGCGACAGCACTCTCGCGCAGAGTGTCCTGACACGCAAAAAGCGCAAGCGGCCCGGATGATGATGACAACAGCATCACGCTCTTGGCGGCTGCTTGCAAGGGCGAAAGTTTTTCTTGGGGTACCTCGCCATCGCGCGGGGCGCTCATCTCATAGCGCACGCCCTCGATCTCCCCGCTCAAGCCCTGGCCCGGCTGGGTCTGGAGATCTTTGGTGGCATGAAGCGCCAACCCCGCATCGCTCGCCGCCTGACACACTGCGTGCGCGAGCGGATGGGTGCTGCCTTGCTCAAGGCTTGCCGCCAGCCGTAGGGCTTCAGCCGCGCTCATGCCCTGCAAAGGGAGCGTATCGGTGAGCTTGGGCGTGCCTTGGGTAAGCGTGCCGGTTTTATCGATGGCAAGCACATCGATCTTGCGTGCATGCTCAAGGCTCTCGGCGTTTTTGATGAGGATGCCGCAGCGCGCACCGCGCCCGGTGCCCACGATCAAGGCGGTGGGCGTGGCAAGCCCCAGCGCGCAAGGGCAGGCGATCACCAGCACCGAGACGGCATTGATGAGCGCATTTTGAAAAGCCAGGCCTACGGCAAGAGCGCCAATCAACGCGCCCAGCGCGATCACACACACCACCGGCACAAAC
>JBEAUN010000278.1:0-6824 GCA_041161415.1 Pseudomonadota bacterium
CAGCTGGATATCCCGAAAGAGAGCCACCAGGACATCCGCATTCCGCAGCAACCCGAACAACAAGGCGAGATCATCCGGGAGCTCAGCGAAGTCCGCAGCATGCTCGAGACACACCTGGCCGGGAATTACTGGGGCCAGATGCAGCAGCACGCCCCCACCCACGCCGAGATCACCAAGCGACTGCTCAACGCCGGCTTCTCCCCCAAACTGTGCGCCCAACTCACCGATGGCCTGGCAGCGAACACGCCCACCGAAGCGCTGCTTGAAACCGTGCAAAAGCGCATTGAAGCGCGGGTCAAAACCATCGACCCCTTCGCCATGTTTGATTCAGGTGGCGTTTTTGCGTTCATCGGCCCCACCGGTGTGGGCAAGACCACCACCGTGGCCAAGATCGCCGCCCGCTGCGTGCTGCGCTATGGCCGCGATCAGGTCGCGTTGCTCACTACCGACACCTTCCGGATCGGCGCCCAAGAGCAGCTGCGGGTGTTCGCCAAGATCCTCGGCCTGCCAGTGATCGCGCTCAAAGACAGCGAAGACCTTACTGCAAAAGTCCGCGAGCTTGCCCGACGCAAGATCATCCTGCTCGACACCGCCGGGGTGAGCCAGCGCGATGTGATGATGCTCGAGCAACTGCGCCTCATCGGTGATGGCTGCAAGGAGGTTCGGCGTATTCTGGTGCTAAGCGCGACCACCTCGCTGCGCACACTTGAAGAAGTCATCCAAGCTCATCGTAAAGCCAGCGATGAAAGCGGTATTTTCGCCAGCGTGATCACCAAGGTGGATGAAGCCGCCGTGATCGCACCGGCGATCGATTGCGTGCTCAGAAATGAGCTGCCGGTGCTGTTCCTCTCCAATGGCCAGCGCGTGCCGGAAGATCTCTACCCGCCCAATGTGGGCTACCTCGCCCACCGCACCCTGAAACCCCGTCATTACGACACCGAGAGCGACATGAGCGATCGCGACGTGCCCGCGCTGATTGCCGACACTCTCGCCGCCTGGAACCGCAGGGTGATGGCATGAAAAATTTCGGCGCACACCACGGCGGGGCCGACCAAGCCGAAGGCCTTCGCGAGCTATTCGGGCCGCAAACCGCCAAGACCTATTGCCTGGCGAGCGCACTGGATGCCGACTGCACTGCGCTGCTGGGCGTCGGCACTGCCCATGCACTGGCCAATGCCGGGCACCGCACCTTGCTGGTCGATGAGGTGCCACTGTCTGAACGCCAGCAACTCCCCCGCTACGCCTACCCCGTACGTTATGACCTGGGCCAGGTATTAAGCGGCTTCGTCACCCTCTATCAAGCCTTGCGGGTGGTGAATGAAAAGCTCTTTTATGCCATTGGCAACCGCGTACGCCGTGCCTTCGATTCGCATGAAGCCAAACCGCCGAATCTCGCGCTGCGCCTGCTGGCCGCCCAGATCGATATCGATTTCATCCTGATTGCCAGCCGCGCACCCCATGCCGGCGCCCTCAACCTCTATGCCGACGAGGTGCGCCGTATCGTGGTCACCAGCCCCGAACCGCGCGGCATAAAAAAATGCTTGGAGTTATTGCGCGATCTCTCAGTGCTGAACCCCGATCAACCACTGCCGTTGCTGGTGGTGGGTGGCGCCACCGAGAGCGAGGGTGAAAGCGTCTTCCAGCATATCCGCAGCCAGGCAGAAACCAGCCTCGGTATCGAAATCCAGTCCGCGGGCTGGATTCCCGCTGCTGCTTTAGGCAATATGGATAGCAGCATGATGTTGCCCGCCAGCCTTTACCGTGCCCTTGCTGGCGCGGTAAGCACCATGGAGTTTGCCTGACATGACGACCCGTGGCCCCAAACCGTACGCGAAAGAAAACTTCGACAACGCGCTCAAGCAATACGCGCCGCTGGTGCGCCGCATCGCCTTGCAGATCGCACCGCGCCTGCCCGCCAATGTCGAGCTCGACGACATGATTCAAGAAGGCATGACCGGCCTGCTCGATGCCCTGCAGCGCTACGAGCCCCAGCCAGGCTTGAGTTTCGAGACCTACGCCCGCATGCGCATCAAAGGCGCGATTTACGACTCCTTCCGCCGCGATGACATCCTGCCCCGCCACCAGCGGCAAAAGCTCAAGGAAATCGAAGAAGCCACCCGCCAGCTCGGCCAACGCTTGGGACGCGCGCCTGAAGAAACCGAAATCGCAGAGGCCGCAGGCCTGTCGATCGAGGAATATTTCGATATCCTCGATAACGCGGTGTCGATCTGCATCATGGATGAATTACCCGAAGGCATCGAGCCCACGGATGAGCAGGCCGACCCGATGCAAAGCGTCTCGCTTAAAGAGCACACCACCCGTATCGAGGCCCTGTTGCAAAAGCTGCCGGAACGCGAGCGGCAAGTGGTCGCGCTGCATTACCAGGAACAACTCAGCTACCGGGAGATTGCTTATGTCATGCAGCTCACGCCGGGCCGCATCTGCCAGCTCCATACGCAGGCCATGTTAAGATTGCGCAGCGGTATGGGCGTCGCCGTCGAGGCATGACACCCAAACGCATGAAGCCCCTTCATCCTCCTGCAAGCTGAATGAGCATCCCCAAACCCGGCATCGGCATTTTTGCGATCGACGCCGAACTCACTAGCCGCGTTATGGCGGCGGCCCAGTACATCGGCATTCGCTGTAAAAAACTCTCCGCCGATGATCTGGAAGATGCCGAGCTCGAAATCTTGCCCGAGCTGGTGCTGCTCTATGCCCCGCACGAGCTGATTGCTGGCTTCGCCCAACGAATCGCGCAAGGCTCGCAGCCGCTGCGGCTCATCAGCGCATCATCCAGTGAGCATGCCGCCGATGATTGCGCGAGACTCTTCATCTCGGTGCTGCGCGGCATCACCCCGGACCAACCCGATTCCACCGAGCGCAGCCTGCCGCCGCTGCCGCCTGTGGAATGGTCTGAGGAGGAAGAGGCCCTCTTCTTCTCGCACGACCCGGAAGTGCTGCGCACTGTCATCACCGCGCAACGCGTCGCCCGTGTGCCGGTGGACATCGTTATCGAAGGTGAAACCGGCGTGGGCAAGGACACGCTGGCGCGAAAGATTCACGCGATTTCTGGGCGCACCGGCCGCTACATCGGCGTGAATTGCGCCGCGGTGCCGGAGAATCTCGTGGAAAGCGAATTTTTCGGTGTCGAGCCTGGTGCTTTCACCGGGGCCATGAAGGCGCGGCCCGGTAAAATCGAGGCCGCCCACCACGGCACGCTGTATCTCGATGAAATCGACAGCATGCCGGCATGGATGCAGGCCAAACTGCTGCGGGCGCTCCAGGAACGCGGCTGCGAGCGCTTGGGCTCCACCCGTTTCATCCCGTCGGATTTTCGCACCATTGCATCGAGCCGCGTACCGCTTGAACGCATGGTCGCCGCTGGCCACTTCCGCTCCGACCTTTACTACCGACTCAATGTGGTCTCGCTCAAACTGCCGGCACTGCGTAATCGGCCCTCAGATGTGCCCAAACTTTTCCAGCGTTTCGTGCGGCAGGCCTGCGATGTGATGAAACTGCCCTACCCTGTCATGACCGCCGAGGTTGAAACTGCGCTGGCCACCTACGATTGGCCAGGCAACCTGCGCGAACTGCGCGCCGCCGCCTCGCGCTTTGCCTTACACCAATCACCGGTGCCGCTAAAAACGCCCTTGGACAACAGCGTGCCGCTCAAGGAGCGGATGCGTGGCATCGAGCGCGCACTCATCACCTCCTCGCTCGAACGTCACGGCGGCTCGGTGCAAAATGCCAGCCAAGAATTAAAAGTGCCGGCTTACACGCTGTATTACCGCATGAAAGCACTGGGCATTGGTTTGCCAAAATCCGGCCCGCCGCCGCGCCCGGACCATACCGAAGGTGATGATGCTGCCCCGGTTGAAGATGACGCAGAGTAGTCTGCCTCGCAAAAGCATTCCGTCCGTAAGGCCTGCTTGCCAACCCACCCCGCCCTAGGCCTTTGGCAATTGGCTTAAAAGCGCGAAAACCTCGCCCGTCAGCGGCTCTTGCAGAAGTGCTCTTTCTGCTACCCCATCACTGATCGCCGTCGCGAGCCTTGGGTCAGCGACCATGGGTTTGGCTTGACGAACAATCTCAGCACGCAAACCATCGGCCCCCGGCCCTTTGGATTTTTTAAGCAGCATCAGCGCGGGGCCCGATGGCGTTTTACCAAAGCCGATCAGCACAATCAGCGGACCAGGGCCCGAAATGGCGACCGCGGCGAACTGCACCGTTTCTTTCAAGCCCCCGCCACGCACGCTTTCTCGTTGTAGCGCCTTGCGTTCACCGCGCACATGCGGGTCGCCGAATTGGTCTTTGTTTTCTTGACGCACCTCTTCATGCGTCATGCGAAGACGGCGGTGATACTCGAAATTTTCATACCAGACATCGAAAATCGCCGACAGCACATAAATAATTGCCGCAACGGTGAATAAGCGCATGATCGCCTTCCAGATCACCGGCGCGATCAAGGATATATCCGAAAATCCCAGCATCGCGATGGGCTCGCCCAGCGCCCACAACACCCCTACCAGCGCTCCGCCGCATAACAATGCCTTGATCGCCACCCGCACAAAATCCACCAGACCGCGAATGGAAAAAATCTTTTTCAAGCCCGCTGCCGGATTAACCCGATTGATATCTGGCTCAAGTTTGGCAAACGTGATCAACCCGCGAGTCTGCAACAAGGTGCCCGCGGCCGCGGCAACGGCATACGCCAGCGGAGTAGCCAACAACAACGCCCACAGCCCCAAATCCATGAAACGCGATAGCGCCTGGCCGGTGACATCGGCATCCGATCGCAATGGCTCACGCAGCGTTTCGGTGAGCAAATCGCCGATTTGGTGAACCAATTGAGGTCCTACGGCGCCCAGCGCCACAATTGCACCGATAAACCCCGCGGCACGCGGCACCTCCTGGCTGCTGGCGATATCCCCCTGCTCTCGCGCCCGGCGCAAGCGGGTGGATGAGGCCTTATGTTGCTTCTCACTCATGGGGTCGGCTTGGTAGTGGCATCACGCATGAAATGTAATGCGCGATCAGACCAGCTGCGCTCCTCGCGCACCATGTCGAGCACATAGCTCAGCATCAAGGCTGCGGCCCCCGCAGCCACCAAAGTCTTGAGCGGCATGGCAGAGGCATTGACATCCAGCTGCTGCGCAAAACGGCCGATAAGACCAAGACTCAATTCCACCAGCACCAAGGCCACCAAAGCCGGCGCCGCGAGCATGAGAATCGCGCGCAACAACGCATTGGTCGATTCAATCGCGGTGCGATACCCAAACTCAGCGCCAAATGGCCCCGGCGAGGCCAGCGGCCACAGCTCAAAACTGAACATCAACACCGTCACGACAGACAAGATGCCCACCGGCCCGAACAACAGCCAAACGGCTACCTGAGAAAACATCCGCCCGAAGGGCCCTGTCTCTTCGTGGGTCGCAGGGTCATACACAGAGGCGTTGGAAAGCCCACTCTGAAAATCCAGCGCATGCCCCACGCCCTCCAGGATGATGAGCGGCACCGCGATCACCATCCCCATAAAGATGCCAATCGCCACCTCACGCAGCGCAAGACTCAAGAAGAAAAGCCAGCCCGGATTCGATTTAAAAATATCGGGCGGCAATAAGGGCACCAGAAATGGCGTCAGCACCACGACCATCGCATGACGCGGCAAACCCGGCATCGAGCCTTGCGAAACAAACGGGATCACCATCATCGCAGCCAGCAGCCTCTGGCTCGCCAGAACGGCAAGCTTCACGTAGTTGCTGATCTCCGGCAACAGCTTCAAGAGCTCGGGCCATTCGGACATATCAACTCACCTGCCAACAGCAGCGCTCAGGCCAGGCAGCCGGCCTGGCTACTGGTAGCTCAGCACCAGCTTCTCGGTTAGCAATAACCAACCATCCAGTGCAATGAAAAGCAGCAACTTGAATGGCACAGAAATAATCGTCGGGGACACCATGTTCATGCCCAGTGCGAGCAACACAATACCGACCACCAGATCCACCACGACAAAAATCATGTACAACAAAAACCCCAGCTGAAAGGCCTCGCTAATTTGACTGATGGTAAAGGCAGGCGCGAGCAGAACAAAATCATCAGGATTCAGGCTCGCCACCTGATCGCGAGGCCACAAGCGGCTTGCTGTGGTAGCAAAAAAATCACGGATTCGATCATTGGTATGCTTGTGCAAAAAATCTTTCATCGGTTTTTCAACCGAGACGATCCCCTTCCGAACTTGCTCCACCCCGCTCGCCTTCGACGCGAGCACGCCATCGGCCTCCATCGCCCGCATCGCCACCGCCCCTACCGGCGCCATCACATAGATGGTAAGGACGATGGCAATACCATTGAGCACCAGATTCGAAGGCACCTGCGGCATACCCAGAGCGCTTCTCAACAGGCCAAACACCACTACGATCTTGGTGTAACTGGTAACCATCACTGCCAAAAACGGGACGGCGGAAAGCCCCGCCAGCAGCAGCGCTGCCGAGACCAGATCTATGGATTGCCCTTGCATTGTTGGCCTTTAGCCCGATCAAGAAGACGCCATATCGACAATCTGCACACCCAGCGACTGACCCAGCACCACCAACTCCCCTGTGGCCACCGGTCGGCCATTCACACACAAACGGACCAGCGCTGGCTCATGCGGCAAACCCAGATTCAGGGTGCTGCCCGCACCCAGACGCGTCAATTCACTCAAAGGCAAGCTGCAAGTTGCAAGCTCCACCGTAAATTGAACCTCGAGATTTTCCATTTTCGATAACTCGGAGAGTGCCACTCCCGCGCCCGCAGCTTGCGATTCATCCATCGGTTTGAGCCCCCCC
>JBEAUN010000280.1:0-3154 GCA_041161415.1 Pseudomonadota bacterium
TCGGCTTCGATAAAGAACTGATCATTGAAGCTCAGACGGTAGGCACCGGAATCGGTCTTCGCCTGGGCAACGATGTCGGCTGAGCCAATCAAACGCGCAAGTGCTGCCGCTGCGCCTGAAAATGCGCCGGCTGAATCATCGAGCAGAGGGTCGAGGTGTCGGGCCATCCGTTTTCGCTCGAGGACTAAAGATGACATTTGCATGATAATGGGTTTATCTGCGCCGTGCCTGGAATATAGGCCATCTTGGGCGCTGGGGTGGGGCGGCTTTGCGGGCAATATGCTTTTGGCATTGTTCCCGCAATGTCGGGCAAGGGGCGAATCAGTTGCTCTTTTGCACCACGCCCTTCAGGGCATCGCCTAATTCCTTCACGATGCTGCTTTGCATCTGCACTGAGACCGACCAGCTTTGCAGTTTGAGCTGCATGTTCAAAAGGTCCGTTGCGCTGGTTTCCTTGTTGGCGGAATACAGCGTGCTCTTAAGGTCGCTTTCATTGCGGCGGATGACTTGCCCGACCTTGTTCGACACATCATCCAGACTGAATTCACCGTTCATGATTTACTCCAGGTATTTATCCATCAGGGTTTTCAAAGCGGCGCGTGTCCGCGAAAGACGCGAGCGCACCGTGCCAACTGGAATCTCCAGGGCGTCAGCCGCCTCCTGGTAGCTTAAGCCCTCGTCAACCACGAGCCTTAATGTTTCCTTCATGTCTGGCGGCAGGCTGTCCACCGCTTGCTTCAACTTGTGGCTGAATTGGCTGCGCATGCAGATATGCAGCGGATCCAGCTCGGGAATCGCTTCTTCCTCAATCTCATCTTCAGACGCAAACTTGATACGCGCACCCGGCGAGCGGGAGGTGAGGTCGCGAATCAGATTCATCGCGATGCCAAAGAGCCAGGTCTCCGGCGTGGACTCCCCGCGGAACGAATGCCAGGAACGATAAGCGCCCAAAAAAGTCTGCTGCACAATGTCATCTGCTGCGTTTTCATCTGACAGTCGCTTGCGAACAAAACTGCGTAGCCGACGGCGCTGATTGATGAAAAGCTCCTCAAGCACAATCATGTGGTTGGCGGCATCGCCCACCGGCTCGATCGCCTCGAGACTTAGCTTGCTAAGCCCCAGCTCCTCCAATGCAAGCGGCAGGCTGCCTTCCCACACCCAGGGGCCGGGCAATGCTGTGCGGTTGGGGGGTGTCTCCTCCGGCCCTTCTTCCGCTATGTCTTCTATTTTGTTCGGCAACACGACTCTACACCGTTGGATATTTTTTTTAAAACGTTGTCGGTTCGCCGAAAATTGCAACCGCTAGGACCACTTTGCTTTCAGTATCTCAAGCGTCCCGACAAAATCGGCGCGGATTACGCCCCCGCGATCGAGGTACAACCTCACTTCTTCAGGGCGCACCGATGTGTCAGGCTCTATGGTTATTAGTTCCAGCCCAGGATGGGTGTTTCTCCTCTCATCCAGCCATGTTTTTGCGTCATCCATCGCGTTCGGATGCACGCGAATTTTCATGGCGGTGGTCGATACGAAATAGCGACCCGCCTGATGAAGCGCGCAACGCAATTTTTCAGTCTGACTGCAGTCGCCGCTCACGATCTCCCAAGCCTTTTGCAAGATCGATTGCGCTGCCTCGATGGATTGCTCAGTAACTTCTTCGCGAAGCTTTTTGAGATCATCGAGCAAGGCCTTCGCTTCCGCCCAGACTTCGCGCGACGTCTCATCGCGCGCATCGCTGCGAATCTTGAGTGCCTCTTCCTCCGCAGCGCGGGTGATGTCATGGGCCAGGACATCCGCCGCTGCGATGATCGAGGCGGCCTCTGACAGTGCGGCCATGTCTTCGCGGCGAATAACGAGCCGTGAAGACATGGCCGCCGGCGCGCTGACCTTTTTTATGCCGAGAGGGTTTGCGTTTGCGTCCATTTGTCCAAAGACTCTTCGGTACGAGGCGGAATTGTGCGTTGGCTACGCTCGAAGAGCGCGAGGTCAAGTTTCGATAAGTCGCTCAGGGTTGGCTGATAGGGCAGGGGGGCGGCATCTTTTTCGGATAGCTGTGCCTGCGATTTATCCAGCCTGAGTTTCAAACGTGACCAGAATCTCGGTGCTTCCTGTTCGCATGCGGCTGCAATGGCACGAGCGCCCAGGACGCGTGCTGTAGGGATATGAAGCGGCAGCGGCCCGGTTTCACCGGCATCGCGGGTATTGATGAATTGCAAGATTGCGGCCAGCTCGCGTCGGTCAAGGCTGATTTGCAAGCGTTCGGCCGCGCGCACCGACAACACGCGTTTTAAGTGTTCGCCCAAGGACAGCAAGCCCACTGCCTCACACCAAGTGTCGAACTCGCGGCCCTGCAGCAGTGACCATTTGACGAATTCGGGCAGTAGATTGTCATCAATCGAGGCGCTTACCCCGAGCGAGTCGCGCAACATTAAGGCGGTACCGTGGTGGTGATGCGCAGCGGCGCTAAGCGGCTCGTCATTGGGCGAAGCAAATGCATCACGCCAAGAAGAATGCAGGCCGTGACGCACATCACCCCAGAATTGCAGCCAGCGATAGCTGGTCTTCTGGGTGTCGCGAGCAGTGGGCTTGATAGCGCTGGCAACCATTTTCTATTTCCCCCGGCCACCCGTGCGGGCAGCGGCTGCGCCGGTGAGTTTTTCTTTCCAGCCCTTGAGCGGCGAGGATTTGCTGGGCGCATTTGATTGCCCATGGCGAGACATGAGCGTCATCGCAAGAATGCCGATCACCAGCACGCCGATCGCGAGTCCCATGGTCCATAACGTGATGCGTAGGCTGTTGGCCGAGGCTTTATCCACCACGAAGGCGCCCACACGCTCTGTGGTGGAGGCGGTTTGGTCATTCATGGCAGGTACAAAAACGACGGTAATCTGATCGGTCTTGCCCGCATTGAGGCCGGGGATGCTGTTTGCCACCATGCGGCGGATACGCGGCTCGAGCGCGCCCAGATCGACTTGGGGAACATGCCTGATGAAAATGGCGGCCGATGAAGGCAGCAAAGGGTCACCCGGCGTGAGTCGTTCGGGCAACACGATGTGCACTCGCGCGCTCAAAACGCCATCGATCTGGGAGAAGGTGTGTTCCAACTCTTGGGAGAGGGCATACAAATAACGCGCGCGCTCTTCAAGCGGTGTGGAGA
>JBEAUN010000005.1:0-24003 GCA_041161415.1 Pseudomonadota bacterium
CAATCAAGTGGTCTTCCCCGCGTTTGCCCCCCAACAGGCGCCCGGCCCCGCCCTCGCTGAGGCCGGTGTCGGCTCCTTTACGCTTCGGGCGGTCCGCGCCCTGATGGCGTTACCAGCCAACCTGAGAGCGCAATTGCGCGTAGTTCGGGACACCGAAGCCCTGACCGAGGCGGCTCTGACCCGCCTGATATCACCCGATTTTTCGCTCGACGAATACCGTCAACGCACCGAACCACTTGAACTTGATTTAAGAGATGTGCGAGCGGCAAAGGCGGCGCTTGAGGAAGCCCTGCAAATAGAGAACCCGGGGCTGGTTGAGGATCTCCAGACAGCCGAACGCCATCTATTGATTTGTCTTGATCGACTGAACGATGCCTCAGCCCTTCAAAATGTGGGGGCACAGATCAGAGCCGGCATGCGCTCGATCGACTCGGTTCTTGATACGGCAGATGCTTGCTGGGTGCAAAGACAACAGCGCAGACACGCTGTCGTAGCCGGCGGAGCGCCTCGGGCAGTCAATCATTTGCGCCGCCCGGATCAAGCCACGATGGCCGAATTAGAACAAATACTTCAAGATGCTTTACGGGCCGATGCGCTCGACACGCTGATAGACCGACTCGCAGACCTCAGCTTTTTTTTGGCTGGCCGCGGTTTCACCGGGGAGCCTTTTTCGGCCTGGTTTGTCACACGCTCAGTGGTGTCTGCCTATTCGCTTGAACCCACTGCCATCAAGATCACGGGCAACCTCATCAATGGCCTGCAACAAACCAATCGAAACAATCGGGATGGCTGGATGCAAACATTCAAGGCGGAGGTCGCAAGCCCCTTGTCGGAAGCAGTTTTTGCTGGGGATGTCACCACCGCAATCCAAGGAACCAAACAAGCCACCATGCGTGCCGTAAAGGATGCGCCCATGCGCGTGGCTTTGAGCCAATTCGCAGCGCTGCCTGAAGCGGTGCCGGTGGCGCACCACTTTGAAGACGCGGCTTGGGATGATGTCGCGACCCCCCCGGGCAGCCCGGGGCACCTCTGATAGGCGCGCTTCATGGGCAACACGAATCGCGGAAAGATCTGCTCCATTTTGAATCGATGAGGTATCCCCATGTTGCGCATCGACCTAAACGCCCTTTCTCCAGGCAACGCCCCCTCGACCCCGATCGGCAACTCGCCTAACAGAAAAGCCGCGAGCGCGGCTGACCAGTTTTCCCGCGCAGCCTTCTTCAATGATCAATTGGGGCGACCTGATCTTGATCAGCTGTCCCGTTTACTGGACCACTTGTTTGGTGATCAAAACTGGGCTTTCACCGGCAGCACGGCGCTATTGGTGCATGCCAAGACGAGCGAGGATGCAGCGCTGCGGGCGTTCAGGGTGCCTCACGACGCCGATATCCTGGTGGATGATTTTCATCTGTCGATAAGCGCTGGGCACAACATCAATAAAGACCCCGTCTGCAACGAAGCGGGGCTGTCCTATTTCGGCGAAAAAACTGAAGTGTTGCAACTTGCCATCGAAGAAAATCAGCCTCCCCTCAAGGTGGATCTCATCAACAGCAATAGGCGAGAGTTCGGGGGCCGGCTCATGGATTGCGCTACCCGGATTGAAGGCGTGCCGGTGCTAAGCCTGGATACGCTGATCAAATCGCTCCAGAATCGCGTGGATACCAGTGACACAGGCCCTCACACCAAAGAGGATCTTGCATTCGCTCAGGCGCTGCACGCAGGGCAACCCCAAGCGGCTGCTCCCGCCGCGCCTTTTGCCACTCAAGCTGAGCCGGACAGCCTGGCCGCCTGGCGAATCAGGCGCAGCTTGTCTTTTGAAGACATGGAAGGAAGCTTAAAACAGCTCACCTTCTGATTTGGGCGGCTGCCAACCCAGGTGCTGATAAATCGAGGGGGTGGCAATCCGGCCGCGCGGGGTGCGTTGAAGGTAGCCTTGCTGGATGAGATAGGGCTCGAGCACATCTTCGATGGTGTCGCGCGATTCACCGATGGCAGCCGCAAGGTTATCCACCCCCACCGGGCCGCCGCTGAATTTTTCAATCACGGCTGACAGCAGCTTTCTATCCATCACATCCAGCCCCAAGGCATCGACTTCCAGCATGGACAAGGCATCATCCGCCACCACTCGCGTGATGGTGCCATCGGCGCGCACTTCCGCAAAATCGCGCACCCGGCGTAGCAGGCGATTGGCAATGCGGGGTGTGCCACGCGCGCGACGGGCGATTTCCAGCGCACCCTCCGCTTCGATCGGTGCCCCTAGCAATTGCGCAGACCGGGTAACGATCTTGGTGAGCTCCTCGGCGGTGTAAAACTCCAGCCTTGAGACAATGCCAAAACGATCGCGCAAAGGGTTGGTAAGCATCCCGGCGCGGGTGGTGGCGCCCACCAGAGTGAATGGCGGCAGATCGAGTTTTACCGAGCGGGCGGCGGGCCCTTCGCCAATCATGATGTCGATCTGAAAATCTTCCAACGCGGGGTAGAGGATTTCTTCGACCACCGGCGAGAGCCTGTGGATTTCATCGATGAATAACACATCGTTCGGCTCGAGGTTGGTGAGAATCGCCGCTAGATCACCAGCACGCTCCAACACCGGGCCTGAAGTTTGACGCAGATTCACCCCCAGCTCATGAGCAATGATGTGCGCCAGCGTTGTTTTGCCCAGGCCCGGTGGGCCAAATAGCAACACATGATCCAGCGCTTCGCGCCGCTTTTGCGCCGCAGCGATAAATATTTCCAGCTGGCTGCGTACTTTTTGCTGGCCCACATACTCTGCCAGCAGGCGCGGGCGCAGGGCCCGCTCTACGGCGTCTTCTTTGGGCGAAGCGGGTTCGGCGGAAATCAGTCGGTCGGTTTCGATCATCTTGATCACCTCAAAACAACAAGGCCCGCACAGCTTGGCGGGCCTTGTTGCGTGCAGGCATGCAATCAATCAACGCGCATTGGCCACTTCGGGCAACACGATATTGACCTCGAGCACTTCATACTGCCCCTGACGCTCAAGCCCCACCTTGATGTCATCAGGATTCACATCGACGTATTTCGAAATCACCGCGATCAATTCCTTCTGCAAAGAGGGCAGAAAATCCGGGCCTTTTTCGCTCACGCGCTCATGCGCAATGATGAGTTGCAGGCGTTCCTTGGCAACAGAAGCGGAGACGTTGCGGTTGCCGAAAATCAAGGAGAGCAATGACATGATGGTTCTCCTTAGCGCGTGCCGAACAAGCGCTTCAATAGCCCCGGCTTTTCAGCCGTGACGTGGCGCAAGGGCAGCTCGGCCCCCAGGAAGCGATCTACGGCATCCATGTAGGCTTGAGAAGCCAGCGCATCGGTAAGATGCGTGACGGGAATACCCTGGTTGGAGGCATGCAGCACATCGGGGGATTCCGGGATCACGCCCAGGAGCGGAATCTTGAGAATCTCCTGCACATCCTCAAAGCTCAGCATCTCGCCCTTGGCGGCGCGATTCGGGGCGAAGCGAGTGACCAGAAGATGTTCTTTCACTGGCGAGCCACCATCTTGCGCGCGCTTGGATTTGGCCTGGATGATGCCAAGAATCCGGTCGGAATCGCGCACCGAGGAGACTTCCGGATTGGTAACGATGATTGCATGGTCGGCGAACATCAGCGCCATCACTGCACCGCGTTCAATGCCAGCGGGCGAATCGCACACGATGTAATCGAAGCCCATAGTCTTCAGGTCGTTGAGCACCCGCTCCACACCTTCTTCAGTCAGCGCATCTTTGTCGCGGGTCTGCGATGCGGGCAGCACAAACAGGCTGTCGCAGTGCTTATCCTTGATCAGTGCCTGGGTAAGGGTGGCTTCGCCTTGCACCACGTTGATGAGGTCATACACCACACGGCGCTCGCAGCCCATGACGAGATCGAGGTTGCGCAGACCGACGTCGAAATCGATCACCGCAACCTTGTTCCCCTTGAGTGCCAGCCCGGTGGAAAAAGCTGCGCTGGTAGTGGTTTTACCCACACCGCCTTTGCCTGAAGTCACGACGATGATTTGAGTCATAGTGGTCCTGCCTGTTTGCCAAGTGAAAAACGGGAACTGCTGAAACTAACGTAATTTAACGCATTTATTGGATTCTTGTGGGGCCTTCAGAGCGACTCAATCACCACCTGATCGCCACGACTGCCGCTATTGAGTTTGACCTGTACCGACTTGCCGGCGAGCTTGCCTGCACTGCCTGGTTCAAACACCCGATAGACGCCCGCAACCGACACCAATTCTGCATCGAAATCCGTGCAGAACACCCGCGCGGCGGTGTCGCCCCGAGCGCCCGCCAGCGCTTTGCCGCGCAAGGCGCCATAGACATGGATGCTGCCATCGGCGATCAGCTCGCCACCAGGATTGACATCGGCCAGCACCACCAGATCGCCACCTTCCGCATATACCCGCTGGCCCGAGCGCACGGGTTTGTCGATCACACGCGTGCTGGCGATTGGCGTGGCAGAAGCAGCAGGCGGCAGGGGCGCCGCCTCGCGTTCGGGCTCCGGCGAGGGTGGTGGCTTGGGGCCCGCGCTACGGGATTTTGCGTTATCGCGCGCGCTCAGCGTCCAGGCTGCGAGCCCCACGCTGCGAAAAGTGCGGGCCACGGCGGGCGTAGCGTTGACGACACCAATGAGCGACAAGCCATAGCTATGAAAGGTTTCTACCAGGGCATACCAATCAAAATGCTCGGCGGCCTCACCCAACGCTGATAAATCAAGCGCCAGCGCTTCCCCTTCAAAAAAATCCGGATGCTTTTGCAGCAGCGCATGAACAGCCTCCTGCAAGGACTGCTGGTCAGTACAGTCCGGCAGCGCCAGGAGGGCGGGAAGTTGGATGCCTTTTAGCTCGATCGCCATAGGGTGTGAGCAAATAAAAACGCAGTGTAACCAGCAGGAAGGGGCCTGTAAATTGCGCCTTGTTTCATGGTCTGAAGGGATTAATCAAACAGCGGCGCCATCTTGAGTGACAGCGCCCGCTGGTCATTGGCAGAGAGCACAGGCTCGCCTTCAAAGGGCCATTCAATACCGATCTCCGGGTCATTCCAGGCAATCGCGTGGGCGTGCTCAGGCGCGTAGTAATCGGTGGTCTTGTACAAAAAATCCGCGTAGTCCGAGAGCACCAAAAAGCCGTGGGCAAATCCTTCCGGGACCCACATTTGCCGCTTGTTTTCGGCGGACAATCTGGCGCCGACCCAACGGCCAAAGGTCGGTGAGGATTGGCGGATATCCACCGCCACATCGAAGACTTCGCCACTGACCACGCGCACCAATTTACCCTGGGTGTGCTGGGTCTGATAGTGCAGGCCGCGCAGCACACCGCGGCAAGACCGCGAGTGGTTGTCCTGCACAAATTTGACTGGTCTTCCCACCGCGGCATCAAAGTGCGATTGATTGAAGCTCTCAAAGAAAAATCCGCGCTCATCGCCATAGACTTGTGGCTCAATCAGCAGGACATCCGGGATGGCAAGAGGCGTGGCTTTCATCAGAAGACTTTTTCGTTCAGCAAACGCAGAAGGTATTGGCCATAGCCATTTTTGGTGAGCGGCTGCGCCAATTTTTCAAGCTGGCCGGCGGTGATCCAGCCTTGGCGATAGGCGATTTCTTCCGGGCAGGCGACTTTCAAACCCTGGCGATTTTCCAAGGTGGCAATAAATTGGCTGGCATCCAGCAAAGATTCATGGGTGCCGGTATCCAGCCAGGCATAGCCGCGGCCCATGATCTCGACCCGGAGTGCGCCTTGATCGAGGTAGAGCCGATTCAGATCGGTGATTTCCAATTCGCCCCGCGGTGAGGGCTTGAGCGTCTTGGCAAGCTCAACCACGTTGGCATCGTAAAAATAAAGCCCGGTGACGGCGTAATTGGATTTAGGGGTTTTGGGTTTTTCTTCCAGCGACAACACGCGGCCGCGGGCGTCGAATTCCGCCACGCCATAACGCTCCGGGTCATGCACGTGATAAGCAAACACGGTGGCGCCGGATGTTCTCGTCATGGCATTGCCAAGCAGCTGCGGGAAATCATGGCCGTGGAAAATATTGTCGCCCAGCACCAAGGCCGACAGGCCATTGCCGATGAAGGATTCCCCAATCAAAAAGGCTTGGGCCAGGCCATCGGGCGAAGGCTGAACCGCATAGGAGATATTGAGCCCCCACTGGCTGCCATCGGCAAGCAATTGCGCAAAGCGCGGCGTGTCTTGCGGGGTGGAGATGATCAGCACATCGCGTATTCCCGCCAGCATGAGCGTGGCCAGCGGGTAGTAGATCATCGGTTTATCAAACACGGGCAGCAATTGCTTGCTGATCGCCAGTGTAGCGGGGTGCAGCCGGGTGCCAGAGCCGCCGGCGAGAATGATGCCTTTGCGTGTCATGGGATGAGGCTTGTTTGAGTTAATTCATCGATCATCGCGGCCACATCGTCTTGCCAATCCGGCAAGGTGATGCCAAGGGCCTGGCACAGCTTTGCTGTATCAAGCCGCGAGTTTTTGGGGCGCTTGGCGGGCAGCGGATAGGCTTCGGTGGGGATCGGCATCATCTGCGCTGGGTCAAGCTTGAACACCGCGCCCTGCGCGATCGCGCGACTCAAAGCAAAACTGGCCAGGCCATGCCACGTGGTGCAACCGCTTGGGGTGAGGTGATAGACCCCCGGCGCCATCTGCTTGGCCATCGCAGCCTTGATGGCGCGCACCGTCACATTCGCAATCAACTGGGCTGAGGTGGGGGCACCAAATTGATCGGCCACCACATTGAGGCTGTCGCGCTCGGCAGCGAGTTTCAGGATGGTCTTGATGAAATTCCCGCCCTGGGATGAGAACACCCAGCTGGTGCGGAAAATCAGCGCTTGGCAGCCAGATTGCAGCACCGCGTCTTCGCCCGCTAGCTTGGTTCGGCCGTAGATGCTTTGCGGATTGGGCGAGTCTGTTTCCTGATAGGGCCCGGGCTTGTTGCCATCAAAGACGTAATCGGTGGAGTAATGTACGAGCAAAGCACCGCTTTGGCGGGCATGGTCGGCCAGGATTCCAGGGGCCGCGGCATTGACGCGATGCGCGAGATCCTGCTCGCGCTCGGCTTTATCCACCGCGGTGTAGGCGGCTGCATTGATGATGACGTGCGCGGGGAATGTATGACGCGTTTTTTCAAGCGCCCCGGCAAGCTCTTCGGTGTCAGCGAGATCAATGTCCCGGCGATCCAGCGCCAACACTTCGCCCATCGAGGGCAGCACGGCTTGCAAAGCTTGTCCGACTTGCCCCAGCGCACCCAGCAAGAGGATTTTCATGTGTAGTGTTTTTTGACCCAGTCACGGTAGCTGCCGCTGGTGACATTGTTGACCCATTGCTGGTGATCGAGATACCAGCGCACGGTTTTTCTGATGCCGGTGTCAAAGGTTTCGGCTGGTTTCCAGCCTAATTCGCGCTCGAGTTTGGTGGCGTCGATGGCATAGCGTCTGTCATGCCCCGGGCGGTCTTTGACGAAGGTGATCTGCGTTGCATAAGACTGCCCATCTGCGCGAGGGCTGGCTTCATCCAGCACCTGACACAAGGTGGCCACCACCTCGAGATTGGTTTTTTCATTCCAGCCGCCCACGTTGTAGGTGTCGCCCACACGCCCTCCCTCAAGGACGCAGCGAATGGCGCTGCAATGGTCTTTCACATACAGCCAATCGCGTATTTGCTGGCCATCGCCATAGATCGGCAAAGGCTTGCCCGCGAGTGCATGATGAATCACCAGCGGAATGAGCTTTTCCGGGAAATGATAGGGGCCGTAGTTATTCGAGCAATTGGTGGTGAGTACCGGCAAACCGTAGGTGTGATGCCAGGCGCGCACCATGTGATCGCTGGCGGCCTTGCTGGCCGAATAGGGGCTATTGGGCTCGTAGCGGTGTTGCTCGGTAAACGCCGGGGCTTTCGGTTCGAGAGAACCATAGACCTCGTCGGTGGAGACATGCAGAAAGCGAAACGCGGTTTTGCTTTCTGCATCCAGCGCCGCAAAGTGGCGGCGTGCCGATTCCAGGAGATGAAAGGTGCCGACGATATTGGTGTCGATGAATGCTGACGGGCCGTGGATGGAGCGATCCACATGGCTTTCCGCCGCAAAATTCACCACCGCCCGCACGTTGTGTTCGGCCAAAAGCCGATCCACCAGCGGCGCATCGCCGATATCACCCTGCACGAAATGATGCCGTGCATCGCCTTTCAAACTCGCCAGATTTTCAAGATTGCCCGCATAGGTGAGCTTGTCGAGATTCACGACAGGCTCATCTGTGTGGGCTAGCCAATCGAGCACAAAATTGGCGCCGATGAAACCGGCGCCGCCGGTGACCAATATCGTCATACGTCGAGATTGCGAGCGTTAAGGGCGTTGGTTTCGATGAAGGCACGACGCGGTTCGACTTCGTCGCCCATGAGGGTGGTGAAAATTTCGTCGGCAGCAATCGCATCATCGATCTGCACTTTGAGCAGTCGACGCACATTTGGGTCCATGGTGGTTTCCCAAAGTTGCTCGGGATTCATTTCGCCCAGGCCTTTGTAGCGCTGCTTGGATAAACCACGGTCGATTTCACGCAAGAGCCACTGAATGCCTTCTGCAAAACTACCAATCCCCTGGGATTTTTCGCCACGGGCAACCTGTGCGCCAGCGCCGATCAAACCGGCAATCGCGCTTGAGGCACGGCGAATGGTGCGGTAATCGCCAGACAGCAAAAACTCCTGATCCAGATGGCCGCGCTTGAGATTGCCGTGATGCATGCGCTCAACGAGCAATTGCCAACGCTCGGAGGGTTCATCGAAATGCGCCCGAATCGTGATGCCTTTGGGCGCCACTTTGGCGAGCAAGGCGGCGCTCTTTTGCGCGGCGGCCTCATCGTCGAGCGAGAGCGCCACATCATGCTCGAGTGCGGCATGCAGCACCGCGGGGTCGACATATTCGGCCAGGCGATTGATCACGGCCTCAGCCAGAAGGTAGGCCCGCGCCAATTCATCCAGGGCTTCACCTGCAATCGGCACAGCATTGTCCCCTGGTGTGAGGCTTGCGCCATCGAGCGCAAGCTTGAGCAAGAACTGATTGAGCTCGTGCGCGTCCTTGATGTAGCGCTCGGTCTTGCCGTGTTTGATTTTGTACAAGGGCGGCTGGGCGATGAAGATATGGCCACGCTCCACCAATTCAGGCATTTGCCGATAGAAAAAGGTGAGCAACAGCGTGCGGATGTGCGCACCATCGACGTCCGCGTCGGTCATGATGATGATGCGGTGATATCGCAGCTTTTCAGGCTTGTATTCTTCTTTGCCAATGCCTGTGCCCAAGGCAGTGATGAGCGTAGCGATTTCCTGTGATGAAATGAGCTTGTCGAAACGCGCTTTTTCCACATTCAGGATTTTGCCTTTAAGCGGCAAAATAGCCTGGAATTTCCGATCGCGGCCCTGCTTGGCGGAGCCGCCTGCAGAATCGCCCTCGACCAGATAGATTTCGCAAAGCGACGGGTCGCGTTCCTGGCAATCGGCCAATTTACCTGGCAGACCCACGCCATCGAGAAGGCCTTTGCGGCGGGTCATTTCTCTGGCCTTGCGGGCAGCTTCACGGGCGCGCGCGGCATCGATGATCTTGCCGGTGACGATCTTCGCGTCAATGGGTTTTTCCAGCAGAAATTCTGCCAGCCTTTGCGCCACGATATCTTCCACCACCGGGCGCACTTCCGAGGACACCAGCTTTTCCTTGGTTTGCGATGAAAACTTGGGTTCCGGCACCTTGACTGACAACACGCAGGCCAAGCCTTCGCGCATGTCGTCGCCCGAGGTTTCGACCTTGGCTTTTTTGGCGAGTTCGTTTTCTTCGATGTATTTGTTGATCACCCGCGTCATGGCGGCGCGCAAGCCAGTGAGGTGGGTGCCACCGTCTTTTTGCGGGATGTTGTTGGTGAAACAGAGCACCTGTTCCTGGTAGGAGTCATTCCACTGCATCGCCACTTCCACCGTGATACCATCCTTTTCGCCCACGGCGTGGAACACATTCGGATGCAGCACGGTCTTGGTGCGATTGATGTAATCGACAAAGCCTTTAACGCCGCCTGAAAAGGCGAAGTCCTCTTCCTTGCCGGCGCGCAAATCGATCAAGCGGATTTTGACGCCGTTATTGAGGAACGAAAGCTCGCGCAGACGCTTGGCGAGAATGTCGTAATGGAATTCGACAACACCAAAGGTTTCGGTGGAGGCGAGGAAGTGGACTTCAGTGCCGCGTTTTTGCGTGTCGCCAATGATCTTGAGAGGCTCCAAACGCTCGCCGCGATTAAATTCCATGAAATGCTTTTTGCCTTCACGGCGAATGGTAAGCCGTAGCCAATCCGACAAGGCATTGACCACCGACACCCCCACGCCATGCAAACCGCCTGACACCTTGTAGGAATTTGAATCGAATTTGCCCCCTGCATGGAGCTCGGTCATGACGATCTCAGCGGCAGAGCGCTTCAGCTCATCATCTTCCTTGACCCCGGTGGGGATGCCGCGGCCGTTATCTGAGACGGAGATCGAGTTATCCGGATGAATGGTGATGACGATGTCATCGCAATGCCCTGCCAATGCCTCATCAATCGCGTTATCCACCACCTCGAACACCATGTGATGGAGACCCGTGCCGTCGGAGGTGTCGCCGATGTACATCCCTGGGCGCTTGCGCACGGCTTCAAGACCCTTGAGCACTGTAATGCTGGAAGAGTCATAGGCTTTGGGTTGGGGAACTGTTGCGGTATCGGACATTGGGATTTCCGGGAAAAAATCAGTCTTCGGGGCCAGCTCAGATACGCATCGGCATCACGACATATCGGAAGCGCTCATTGCCTGGCAAGGTGATGAGCGCACTGGAATTGACATCATGCAATCGGCACTCGACATTCTCATCGGTGAGATTCATCAGCATATCGAGGAGATACGTCACGTTGAAGCCAATCTCGAGCGGCTCTCCATCGTACCCCAATTCGATATCTTCCTCGGCCTCTTCTTGCTCGGCATTGCCGCTGACGATCTTGAGGCTGCCCGCTGACAGCAAGAAACGCACGCTGCGCAGCTTTTCGTTGCTCAAAATAGCGGCGCGCTGCAGGGCCTGCAGCAAGCGAATGCGCGGCATGGTGAGCAGCTTGGTGTGACTCTTGGGAATGACACGCTCGTAATCCGGGAATTTTCCGTCGATCAATTTCGAAATAAGCTCGATCGAGCCGAAACGAAACATCACCTGATTGCCGCCGAGATTGATTTCGATCGGGTCATCGCTATCGGCCAGCAAACGGGACAGCTCAAGCACGGTCTTGCGGGGCAAGATGGCATCGATGTGATTGACGCTCGACTCAAGCGGCGTAGAGGCAAATGCCAGACGATGCCCATCGGTGGCCACCGCCTTGAGGTCGGAATCCGAGGCGATTAGCAACAACCCATTGAGGTAATAACGAATATCCTGCTGCGCCATGGCGAATTGCACCTGCGCCAACAGCCGCTTCAAGGATTTCTGGGAGATCTGGAAGCGCACCGCTTCCCCCGCGGGCTGCACCATGCGCGGATAGTCCTGCGATGGCAGTGTTTGCAGATTGAATCGGCTGCGGCCGGACTTCAAAGTGAGTTTGCGATCCTCCAGCATGACGCTCACGGAAGCGCCTTCTGGCAAAGAGCGCAGGATATCTTGCAACTTGCGAGCACCCACGGTCACCGCAGCATCTTCGGCACCACCTACGCCGCTGGCTTGGGTGCGGATCTGCATTTCGATATCAGTTGCCAGCCACGTGAGCTGATCGCCGGATTTTTCGATCAGCACATTCGAAAGGATGGGCAGGGTGTGCTTGCGGTCAACAATGCCGCTCACGGACTGCAAGGGCGCCAGCAAGGCTTCTCTTTGGGTATTGATAAGTAGCATTTAAATTTAAATAACAACAGTAAACAAGTGTTGAAGAAATCAGTGGATAAGCTGTTTTTCTGTTTTTATTTCAATGCGTTGACCACTAGTAAAAAGCCGTTGATAAGCCATGTTTGCGAAGTGCACGAAATGTGCACTTTTTTCACCTGACGGCTGTTTCTTTAACTTGACCACATTTCCTGCAAGGGTTGTTCACGCGTTGTGCACATTTTTTCAGCGCAGTATTGGCATTGCGGTGAGACTGCCTTCAAAACTCTTGGTCTTTTTGCCAAGTCATCTTGCCTCAGTCGCTAGCTTACTGCTGAGGTGCGTCGCAGTTTTTGTTTTATGTGTTCACTTGTTTTTCAATAAATCTGTTAACAACAGTAAACATGTAACGCGAAAATCTGTGGACAACCCTTCTTATCTCTTATCAATCAAATTTTTGTGCACTTTAAAAAGCGGTGTGTGGCGCTGTGTTTTCGCGGGGTTAATTTGTGGACGCTTTAGCTGTTTTCAAAATTGATGGCAGTTGTGCACATTCTGCTCGCAGCTAAACCCCTGGGTTTTCCACAAGGTTTTATCAGCCCCTCAATACTTGGGTTAGCACATGCAATTCATGGTTAAGTTGTTGATCTACAAGACGCATCTCTGAAATTGTGCGGCACGCGTGCAATACCGTGGTGTGGTCTCGACCACCAAAGGCCTCACCGATGGACGGTAGGCTCGAGGGGGTTAATTCCTTGGCTAGGAACATGGCAACCTGCCGTGGCCGGGCGATATTGCGGGTGCGCTTTTTGGAGTGCATGTCCGCAACCTTGATCTTGTAGAAATCTGCCACGGTTTTCTGGATGGCTTCAAAGGTGATCTGACGGTTGTAGGCACCCAGCAAATCCTTGAGGGCCTCCTTGGCGACTTCCAGGGTAATTTCGCGGCCATGAAAGCGCGCGAATGCCAGCACTTTCTTCAGCGCGCCTTCTAGCTCGCGCACGTTCGAGCGAAGATTCTTGGCGATCAGGAAGGCGACCTCCTCGGACAACTCGATGCGTTCGGCCTCGGCTTTTTTCTTCAAAATGGCCACCCGCATTTCCAACTCGGGTGGCTCGATCTGAACCGTAAGGCCCCAGTCAAAGCGCGAGATCAGGCGGTCTTCCAAGCCTTCGATATCTTTGGGGTAGGTATCGCAGGTGATGATGATTTGTTTTTTGGCTTCGGTGAGCGCATTAAAGGCGTGGAAGAACTCTTCCTGGGTGCGGTTCTTGTTGTTGAAGAACTGAATGTCATCGATGATCAGAACATCCAGCGAGCGGTAGTAGCGCTTGAAGACATCGAATGATTTCTGTTGATACGCGCGCACCACATCCGCGTAGTAGTCCTCAGCATGCACATAGCGAATGACTGAACGCGGGTTGTCGCGGAACACCTGGTTGCCAATCGCATGCACCAAGTGGGTCTTGCCCAGGCCGACCCCGCCGTAGATGAAAAGCGGGTTGTAGGAAACACCTGGGTTTTGAGCCACTTGCATGGCGGCGGCGCGGGCCAGATCATTGGCGCGGCCGGTCACCAGCGTGTCGAAATTAAAAGTGGTATTGAGCCGGGTTTTTTCGTAGGCGCTATTCGCTGTGCTGACCGGGGCTGCTGATTCACGTGAATCAGCGCTTGGCGTGTCTGCGCGGGCTTCGGTGGCTGGTTTGGCAGCACTGCTGGGCAGCGTAGCGGCATGGGTGGGCTTAATCGGTTTGCTGCTGGTGCCTAAGCCCAGATTGACTTGAATCGCGCCTGGGGCGATCTCGCCCAGGATTTCCTGAATGCGATTGAGATAGCGGTCGCGCACCCATTGCAGCACAAAACGATTGGGGGCGAGCAGACTTAAGCTGGCTTCCTCAGCGTCTTCGCCAGGGGGGGCTTCGGCCTTTAGGGCCTTGATCCAGGTTTGAAATTGCTGAGAGGGCAGCTCTTGCTCAAGACGATCCACACAGACTGACCAAAGCTCGAGTGCCAATGATTCCGTAGGGGTGCCGGTTTGCATCTATTCTATTGAATAATAATGAGATTAATCGATGCCTTGGGGGGATTACACCCGATCGGAAGGTGCGGTGCGTTCGCTTGGGCGGGGGGGCTTTATTCACGCTCAAGCCGCATTAAATAACGTCAGATCCTAGCCAATCGGGCTTCGATTCTAACGATTTCCCACAGCCTTATCCACAGGATGTGGAAAAAATACTCGTTGACATGAAGGCTTCAAACCTGTGTAATTTCCGGTTTCCCGAAATGCATCGGTATTAGAAAAATGAAACGCACTTATCAGCCTTCCGTTGTTCGTCGCAAGCGCACCCATGGCTTTCTGGTTCGCATGAAAACCCGTGGTGGCCGGGCGGTAATTCGCGCTCGTCGTGCCAAGGGCCGTCATCGTTTGAGCGTGTAAATCCAGGCGCGATTCCTGGGGTGTCCAATTCGACTCTCGGGCAGCTTTGCTCCGAGTGCATAAGTGCTCGTATCTAGCACCGCGCCTCATCCACCAAAACCTCAGGGGACGCCTTGTCGGAAGCCGGTTTTCCTCGCGACACGCGTCTTTTGCAAGCGCAGGGCTTTTCAGCGGTTTTTGCCTACAAAAAAGGGGTTCGGGGCGAGCTCTTTTCATTGAGCTTTTCCCCCAATAATCTTGGTATGGCCCGCTTGGGGGTGGTGGTGGCAAAAAGATTAGCGCGTCGGGCGGTGATGAGAAACCGCATCAAGCGCCAAGCGCGAGAAGCGTTCCGCCTCCAGCGTGGGCAACTACCTGCGCTGGATATGGTGTTGCGATTGACTAAGCCTCTCCCGGCTTGCCCTTGGGGTGATCTGAGAAGCCGTATTCGGGGTGAAATAGAAAGCCTGCTCGCCAGATTACCTCGATGAAAACCCTGCTGGTTTTGCTTATCCGCTGTTATCGAATTTTCTTGAGTCCGATATTGGGGCCCAAGTGCCGCTTCTTCCCTAGTTGTTCTGATTATTCCCAAGAGTCGATTTTGCGTCACGGCGCCTTGAAAGGTACTGCCTTGGCCGCAAGACGCATCGCACGGTGCCATCCATGGCACCCAGGCGGTTATGACCCGGTGCCTTGATATGCCCATGAAAGATACTCACAGGTTGATTCTGTTTTTGGTGTTCACCTTTTCCCTGGTGATGTTGTGGGAATCCTGGCAGAGGCAGCATGCTCCGGCCCAGCCCGCCGTTACTGCCTCTGCTGTGGGGGCCAGTAAGGATGCAGTGGTGCCGGCTCCGTCGTCCGGGACCCAGGCTGCAGTGCCGACCGTTGAAGCCAAAGTGGCCAGTGTGGCGCAGGCAGTGATCAAAACTGATTTGATTGAGGCGGTGGTGTCGGCCAAAGGCGGGGACATCATGAGCCTCAAACTGCTGACCCACAAAACGCGAGGTGATGGGAATGAGCCGTTTGTACTTTTTGATGAGGGCAAACAGCATGACTATGCCGCGCAGAGCGGACTCACTGGCGAGGGCATGCCAAATCACAATACGGTCTATACACTCTCAGCTGAGAACCTAGTGCTTGCCCCAGGTCAAAACAGCGTAACCTTGAGCTTGACAGCGAGCGGGCCTAACGGGGTCATGGTCACCAAGAAGCTCACCTTTCATAGAGGTAGCTATCTAATTGATGTATCTCATGAATTAGAAAATAACGGCGCAGCGCCGGTGGCTTCGACGGTGTATTACCGGTTCGCCCGTGACAATAAACCGGCTGAAGAAGTGGGCTTTTTTGGCGCCCAAACGTACACCGGGCCTGCCTTTTATACCGAAGCTGAGAAATTCCGCAAAGTCGCGTTTTCTGACATCGAGAAAAACAAGGTCAAGCCTTTTAGCCCCACCAACGATGGCTGGGTGGCGATGGTTCAGCACTATTTTGTGGCGGCATTTTTGCCCAAGGAAGGCCAACGCGAATTTTTTGTCCAGAACCTGGGTAACAACCGGTTTGCTGCAGGCGTGAAGCTGCCTTTGGCGGCGGTGGCGCCAGGGCAGAAAGGTGGGGTCACGGTACCGCTTTATGCTGGGCCGCAAGAGCAGAAAAAGATTGCTGATTTGGCTCCTGGATTTGACTTGGTGGTTGATTACGGGATGCTGACCGTAATTGCAGCCCCGATTTTCTGGTTCTTGTCATGGCTTCACGCGCTGGTCGGTAATTGGGGTTGGGCCATTATTGTTCTCACTATGTTGCTCAAGCTGGTCTTTTTCCCACTGTCTGCGGCAAGTTACAAATCCATGGCCAAGATGCGGGCTGTGACGCCACGAATGGTCAAGCTCAAGGAGGTGTATGCAAACGACAGGATGAAGCTCAATCAGGAAATGATGGAGCTTTATAAAAAGGAAAAAATTAACCCGCTCGGTGGTTGTTTGCCGGTGCTGGTGCAGATTCCTGTGTTCATCGCCTTGTACTGGGTGTTGCTGGCAAGCGTGGAAATGCGTCAGGCACCCTGGCTTGGTTGGATTACCGATCTTTCAGCAAAAGATCCTTATTTTGTTCTGCCGATTATCATGGGGGTCACCATGTTTATCCAGACCAAATTGAATCCTACCCCCCCAGATCCGATCCAGGCCAAGGTGATGATGATCATGCCGCTGATGTTCAGTGTGATGTTCCTTTTCTTCCCGGCGGGCTTGGTGCTGTATTGGACGGTGAATAACATTCTGTCGATTGCCCAGCAGTGGCAGATAACGCGAGCGATTGAGCGCGGTGCCAGCAAATCCAGTTGATATTATTGCCGCGATTGCCACCGCGCCAGGGTGCGGTGGCATTGGGGTGGTGCGCGTGTCAGGGCCGGCCTTAGCCGGCCTTGCTTATTCATTGACCGCAAAAAAACTGCTCCCCAGAACAGCGACCCTGACTCATTTCCTGGCAGACGATGGCGCTGTCATTGATCAGGGCATCGCGCTCTATTTTCCCGCGCCCCACTCTTTCACAGGGGAAGATGTGCTCGAGTTGCAAGGCCACGGCGGCCCGGTGGTGATGCAACTTTTGCTGCGTCGGTGTGTATCGCTTGGTGCTCGGCTGGCTGAGCCTGGGGAGTTTTCCCGTCGAGCTTTCTTGAATGACAAGCTCGACTTGGCCCAGGCCGAGAGCGTGGCGGATTTGATTGAGGCATCGACCGAAGCCGCGGTGCGTGCTGCGATGCGCTCTTTGCAAGGGGAGTTCTCCAGAAAAATTCACCACTTGGTCGATCAGCTCATCGAGTTGCGTGCCTTGCTTGAGGCCACGCTGGATTTCCCTGAGGAGGAAGTGGATTTCCTGCAGGAAACCAATGCTCGGGGGCGCTTGGCAGCGATTGCTGAAGAGATTGACCGCATCCGCACGCAGTCTCGTCGGGGAAGCCTGCTGCGGGCGGGCATCAATGTGGTGCTGGCTGGTCAGCCCAATGCCGGAAAATCCAGCCTGCTGAATAGCCTGGCGGGGCAAGATCGGGCGATTGTGACGGATATTCCTGGCACCACGAGAGATGCTTTGCGGGAAACTATTCAGATTGAAGGCATTCCGCTTCATATCGTGGATACTGCCGGCTTGCGTGAAACAGCAGATCGTGTGGAACGTCTAGGCATTGAGCGTACCTGGAAAGAAGTCGAGCAAGCCGATGTGGTGGTGTTACTGCGGGATTCTCGTGATCGACATCACCCTGAGGATGAGCGTATCGCCGCGCAGTTACCCGGCGGGATTCCTCGTGTGGTGGTTTGGAACAAGATCGATTTAGTGAAGATAACCCCGGGTCGCAGCGAGGGCGAGGTGGTTGAAATTGCTTTGTCCGCGAAAACCGGGGCTGGCATGGATTTGCTCGTTGCCGAGCTGTTAAGGATTGCGGGCTGGCAACAAGGGGCAGGGGAGTCGGTTGTGCTGGCCCGGGAGCGCCACCTTCAGGCATTGGCCACGGCGGCGGAGCATGTGGCAGAGGCAGGACGGTGTGGCTGGCAACTTGAGTTGCTGGCGGAGGAACTGAGGCTGGCGCAGCGCGCGCTATCTGAAATCACCGGTGAATTCACGCCAGATGATCTGCTAGGGCAGATTTTCTCGCGCTTTTGTATTGGCAAGTGAGGCGATGTTTCACGTGAAACACCCCGGCAACTGCCAAGGCTGGTGTTTCACGTGAAACATTGGTTTTGTGACCCCGTCAGTCTAGGGAGACTTGGGTATGGAATGGCTGCTTCTGGGGTTTGGCGCCATGTTGGCTGGGTTTATCGACGCTGCGGTTGGGGGTGGGGGCCTGGTTCAGATCCCTTTGTTGTTCAATACCCTTCCAAACACAGCGCCCGCCACGATTTTTGGCACGAATAAATTTTCATCCATATTTGGCACCCTGAGCGCCACGATGCGCTACATGCGCCGAGTGGTGGTGCCTTGGAAGCTGGTGCTTCCGGCAGCGGCCATGGCCTTTGTGTTTTCCTTTGTTGGGGCGGCCGCCGTGAGTTATTTTCCGCCCGAGTTGTTAAAGCCACTGGTGCTGGTATTGTTGGTGCTGGTCTCGGTCTACACCCTGATCAAGAAGGATTTCGGGGTGTCAGGGCATAGGGTTGAGCACGGTGCTCGCGATGTCTGGGTGGCGACCTTGTTTGGTGGGGTGATTGGGTTTTACGATGGCTTCTTTGGGCCAGGCACGGGAAGTTTTCTTATTTTTCTGTTTATCAGGTTCATAGGGATGGATTTTCTCCATGCTTCAGCCTCTTCCAAGGTGGTGAATGCCACCACAAATCTGGCAGCGCTTCTGTATTTTGGCACCCACGGCCACATCCTCTGGAAGACCGCTGCAATCATGGCAGTGTGCAATGTCATTGGCGCCCAGTTGGGATCAGGTATGGCGATCAAACACGGTGCGAAATTCGTGCGAATTCTTTTCCTGTTGGTGGTCGGCGTGATGATTTGCCGTTTTGGCTGGGATACGCTGATCGCAAGGTGATGCCAGCGGTTTTTTGTTTCACGTGAAACAGACCCCTGCTAGGTTTTTCCGGTTGCCCGAAGTATCATTCGCGCTTTCCTTATTCCTGCTCCATTGGGTGCGCCATGCTTTATCCCACGCGCTTTGATGTGATTGTTGTTGGTGGTGGCCATGCCGGCACCGAGGCTGCGCTTGCGAGTAGCCGGGCCGGTGCCAACACGCTTTTGCTGACGCATAACATCGAAACCTTGGGGGCGATGTCATGTAACCCCTCGATCGGCGGCATCGGTAAGGGGCACTTGGTTAAAGAGGTGGATGCCTTGGGCGGCGCGATGGCGTTGGCCACAGATGAGGCGGGGATTCAATTCCGTATTCTTAACTCCAGCAAAGGGCCTGCGGTGCGCGCCACCCGGGCCCAGGCGGACCGGGTTTTATACAAGCAGGCCATCCGTTCGCGCCTGGAAAACCAGCCTAATCTCACCTTGTTTCAGCAGGCTGTGGAGGATCTTCTGGTGAGGGGCGACAAGGTCACTGGCGTGGTGACGCAGCTGGGTATTCGTTTCGAAGCAAGGGCGGTGGTGCTGACAGCCGGCACATTTTTATCGGGCCTCGTGCATGTGGGGTTGCAGAACTATCAGGCAGGGCGTGCAGGCGACCCGGCTGCCGTCACTCTCTCGCATCGGCTGCGGGAGTTGCAGCTGCCGATCGGCCGGCTCAAGACAGGTACGCCACCCCGGCTCGATGCCCGGAGTATTGATTTCTCCGTGATGGCCGAGCAGCCGGGTGATACCCCGGTGCCGGTGTTTTCCTTCATGGGGTCTGCAGCGATGCACCCGCGCCAGCTGCCTTGCTGGATGACGCAGACCAATGAAATTACCCACGACATTATCCGCAATAATCTCGATCGCTCGCCCATGTATTGCGGTGTGATCGAAGGGGTGGGGCCTCGCTATTGCCCTTCCATCGAAGATAAGATTCATCGGTTTGCCGACAAAACCAGCCACAATATTTTTCTCGAGCCAGAGGGCCTCAATACCCATGAGATCTACCCCAATGGCATATCCACATCCCTGCCCTTTGATGTGCAGCTTGCCCTTGTGCGCTCGATTAAGGGGCTGGAAAACGCCCATATCCTGCGCCCGGGCTACGCGATCGAATACGATTATTTCGACCCGCGTAACCTGAAGTCCTCGCTGGAAACAAAATCTGTCGAGGGCTTATTTTTTGCCGGCCAGATCAACGGCACCACGGGCTACGAGGAGGCCGCTGCGCAAGGCTTGCTGGCAGGCGCCAATGCCGCACTCAAAGTGCTCGGCCGTGATTCCTGGTGCCCGGGTCGTGAGGAGGCCTATCTGGGGGTGTTGGTGGATGACCTCATCACCCGCGGTGTTTCCGAGCCTTATCGCATGTTCACCAGCCGGGCCGAATATCGCTTGAGCTTGCGCGAGGATAATGCCGACACTCGTCTCACCGCCATTGGGCGCGACCTGGGCTTGGTGGATGATGCGCGCTGGCAGGCCTTCTGCGAAAAGCGCGAGGCGGTGGAGCGCGAAACTCAGCGCCTGCGTTCCACCTGGGTGAATCCTTCGATCGTCCCCGCAGCCGATGCCGAGCGAGTTCTCGGCAAGGCGCTGGAGCATGAATACAATCTTTTCGATTTATTACGAAGGCCCAATGTGAGTTATGCACAACTCATGACCTTGCCTGGCGCGCCGCAAGACCCTGTGGGCAATCCGCAAGTGGTGGACCAACTCGAGATCGCGGCCAAGTATCAGGGTTATGTTGATCGTCAGCAGGACGAGGTGCTGCGCCAGCGGGCGCAGGAAGACACTCGGCTCCCTGAAGGGCTGGATTACACCACGGTGCGTGGGCTCTCCAAGGAAGTGCAGCAAAAACTCAATCAATTCCGCCCCGAGACGCTGGGTCAGGCATCACGCATACAGGGCGTCACCCCGGCGGCGATTGCTGTGTTGCTGGTGCACCTCAAACGCGGTGCGACTGCCAAGGCGCTGGCTGGATGAATACGCCCGATCTGCTTGAGCAGGGTATTGCGGCACTGGGGATTGCGGTCACCCAGCCTCAGAAAGAAGCCCTGCTTCATTACTTGAGTCTGCTTGCCAAATGGAACCGTGTGTATAACCTCACCGCGGTGCGCGAAGCATCGCAGATGGTCAGCCACCACCTCCTGGATTCCTTGGCGGTATTGCCACACCTGCCCTGTAAGCGACTGCTCGATGTGGGTTCGGGGGGTGGGCTGCCGGGCATCGTGCTCGCCATCATGCGACAAGATTTGCAAGTCGTCTCAGTCGAGGCTGTGGACAAAAAATGCAGCTTTCAGACCCAGGTCAAGATCGCCCTGGGGCTCAAGAATTTCACCGTCAAGCATGCCCGTGTGGAAAATCTTGGCGATGATCAGGGGTATGACGGCATCATTTCCCGCGCCTTTTCCGATCTCGCGCAATTTGCCTCCCTCACGCAAGCACTGGTTGCGACCAAGGGCTATCTCTACGCCATGAAGGGCGTGTATCCTCTCGATGAGATCGCCCGCCTGCCTGAAGGTTTTGCTGTTGATCGGGTGATAAAGCTTGAGGTGCCTGGCCTTGGTGCCGAGCGTCACCTCGTGATCATTCAACGCCACTAGGAAACCATGGCTCGAATTCTTGCAATCGCAAATCAAAAAGGTGGCGTAGGCAAGACCACCACCACCGTCAATCTTGCTGCCGCCTTGGCCGCGGCGGGCCAGCGCACCTTGCTGGTGGATCTCGACCCCCAAGGCAATGCCACCATGGGTAGCGGCATTGACAAGCGCACCCTCGGTGCCACGGTGTATCACCTGCTGGTGGGGCTCCATGCCCTGCATGAAGTACGCGTGACCTCGCCCACCGGGAAATATGACGTGCTACCCACCAATCGAGATTTGGCGGGTGCTGAAATTGAGCTCGTTGATCTAGAGCGGCGGGAAATGCGGCTGCGTGATGCTCTGGCGGAATATGACGATCAATATGATTTTGTGCTGATCGACTGCCCTCCCTCGCTGTCTTTGCTGACGCTCAATGGCCTGTGCGCGGCGCATGGTGTGATCATCCCCATGCAATGCGAATACTACGCCCTCGAAGGCTTGTCGGATCTGGTGAACACCATCAAGAAAGTGCATGCCAACCTCAATCGGGATTTGCAGATTATCGGGCTGTTGCGTGTCATGTTCGATGCGCGCAGCACGCTCGCCCAGCAGGTGTCGGCGCAACTTGAATCGCACTTTGGCGACAAGGTGTTCCGCTCGGTGGTGCCGCGTAATGTGCGGCTTGCCGAAGCGCCTAGCCACGGTATGCCTGGCGTGGTGTTCGACCGCGCCGCCAAGGGCGCGCAGGCCTATGTCGCGCTCGCCAATGAAATGATTGAACGTTCAGCCACCTGGTAGGAGGAAAACAATGGCGCCACCGAAACTAAAAGGATTGGGTCGCGGGCTTGATGTGCTGCTCTCTGGCAATCAGTCGGATGAGCCGGCGCCTGCCTCGCAGGGTAATGTGCAGACCCTGCCGGTGACGCAGTTGCAGCCAGGCAAGTATCAGCCCAGAACCCGCATGGACCCCGGCTCGCTCGAAGAGCTGGCAGCGTCCATCCGCGCCCAAGGCATCATGCAACCGATTTTGGTGCGGCCGGTGGGCGAGGCGCGTTATGAAATCATCGCTGGCGAACGTCGCTGGCGGGCCTCCCAGATTGCCGGGCTCGATGAAGTGCCGGTGCTGGTGCGCGAGATTCCAGATGAATCCGCGTTGGCGATGTCGCTCATCGAAAACATCCAGCGCGAAAACCTCAACCCCCTGGAAGAGGCGGCGGGCATTCAGCGCTTGGTCGATGAATTCCGCATGACCCATCAGCAAGCGGCCGAGGCCGTGGGGCGCTCCCGCTCGGCGGCTTCCAATATGCTTCGACTGTTGCAGCTCACCAAGCCTGTGCAGGAATTGCTGATGGCGGGGGATATCGACATGGGCCATGCCCGCGCGTTATTGCCTTTGTCCGGCGCTGTGCAGGTGGCGGCTGCCAACCGGGTGGTGGCCAAGCGTTTGTCCGTGCGTGAAACCGAATCCTTGGTGCAGGCTGAGTTGAACCCCGGGCAGGCTGCCCCCCCGGGCAAGAAACCCCGCTCGGCCAAGGGTGGTGCAGAGGCCGCAGCCGGTGCTGATCGCGATCTCACCGCGCTGGAAGAAGAGATTTCCGATGCACTCTGCGCGCGGGTGATGATTCAATCCACACCCCACGGCGCCGGCCAGGTGATCATTGATTACTCAAGCCTTGATCAGCTCGATGGCATTCTTGATCGTTTGCGTGGCAAGATGCCGGCGATGATGAGCTAGGGGTGTGGATAAAACAAAACCCGTTTTTATTTTTTGCAATGCGTTGTTTGGCATGCGGGTTTTGGGTGTTCGCCTCCGGGGGTGGGTGCTTGCAGCATCCTTCTTTCCACAAACCTGGGTGCGCAGGTTTTAGAAGTTACTAAAGCTTCTCGCCTCTGAGCTTTGCCACTTTTTCCTGCAGGTGCTCCGGGGTTGCCTCCTCAGCCGCCACCGGTTCGCCCGCCAAGACTTCGATAGGGCTTAAAAAACCGCGAATAAAAGGGCGGCTCATCGCCCGGCCGTATTTCCGCGAGAAAAAGCTCCCCCACAAACCGCGCAAGGCCAGCGGCACGACGGGCACAGCTTGTGCGGACAAAATTCGTTTCAGCCCATTTTGAAAGGGCTGTATCTCTCCATTTTCCGTGATGCGTCCTTCCGGGAAGATTGCCACCAGATCACCTGACGCCAGGGCCTTGTGGATATCTTCAAAGGCTTGTTTCAATACCGCGACATTTTGACGCGCTGGCGCAATCGGGATCACGCCAGCGGCTCGGCAGAGTTGCTTCACAACTGGCAGCCGGTAGATGTCATATTCCATGACAAAGCGCACCGGACGGGGGCAGGCAGCCATCAGAATCAGCGCGTCGGCATAGCTCACATGGTTGCACACCAAGAGCGCCGGGCCGGCAGGGGGGATGTGGTGCAGATCCACTTTCTTCAAGCGATAGATGCTGTGCACCGCAAGCCACGCCAGGAAGCGCAGAAAAAATTCCGGCACCAGTCGATAGAGATAGATCGCCACCAGTGCATTGATGAGCCCAGCGGCGAGAAACAAGCCAGCCACGCTGACCCCCGCCTTGGCAAGGCCCACGGCCACGCACGCGGCCACCACCATGAAGAG
>JBEAUN010000160.1:0-8975 GCA_041161415.1 Pseudomonadota bacterium
ACCGCTGCAATACTGGGCCACGGCCGCAAGCTTCAAAATTTTCGGCGAAGACGAATGGACCGCCCGCCTGTGGTCCGGGCTGACGGGGTTCCTCGGCGTGCTGCTGGCGGGCTTCACTGCGAGGCGCTTGTTCGGCCCTGGCGTGGGGCTCGCTGCCGCGGCCATTCAGGCCAGTTGTTTTTTGTATTTCGGCATCGCCCATATCAATACACTCGATATGGGCCTCACCTTTTTCCTGCAGGCGATGTTGAGCGCCTTCTTGCTCGCCCAAGCGGCCACGCCCGGCAGCCGGGCCGAGCGCAATGCCATGCTGGCTGCCTGGGCCGCGGCTGCCTGTGCGGTGCTATCCAAAGGGCTGGTATCGCTGGTGCTGCCTGGCGCAACGCTGGTGGCCTACAGCCTGCTCACGCGGGATTTTTCGCCCTGGCGCAGGCTTCATGCGCTGCCGGGCTTGGCGCTTTTTTTGGCGATTGCCGCGCCCTGGCATATCGCCGCCTCGATCGCCAACCCCGAATTCGCCCGCTTCTATTTCATCCATGAGCACTTCGAGCGGTTTCTCACCAAGGTGCATGGCCGCTATCAGCCGTGGTGGTATTTCATCCCGATTCTCGCCTTAGGTGCGCTGCCCTGGACCGGGATGATGCTCGCCGCCGCAGGCCGCGCCCTAAGGGGCGGCACCGGCGCTGCGCTTGCACCCCGCTTTCTGCTGCTCTGGTCGGTGATCACCTTCGTGTTTTTCAGTGCATCCAGCTCCAAGCTGCCCTCTTATGTGCTGCCCATCCTGCCGGCCTTGTCGCTGCTGGCGGCGCTGTGGCTGCGCGAGACTGGGGCCCGCGCGCTGATGTGGCATATCCTGCCGATCAACCTGCTAGCAGCCGCCGCACTCATTGCCCTGCCGGCCATCACCCGCTATGCCGATGCCGAAACGCCGCACGCCATGATTGAAGCCTATGGCCACTGGCTGTGGGTCTCCGCCCTGCTGTGGCTATTGGGCTCACTGGCGGCGCTTGCCTTGGCTTGGCGGCAATGCCGCCAGGGAGCCATGCTGGCGCTGGCCGCCGGCGCCTTTCTGGCCTGGATCGGGGTGGTGCAAGGGCATGAAAAACTGGGGCGCTCAAATTCCTCCCATCACATCGCGATGCAGATCAAGGATCAGGTCTCGCCAGATGCACCTTTTTACAGCGTCAGGACCTATGAACAAACCCTGCCCTTTTATCTCAAGCGCACCCTCACACTGGTGCAATTCCAGGATGAAATGGCCTTCGGCCTGAAACAAGAACCTGCCCTGTGGGTGCCCACCGTTGAAGCATTCATGGAAAAATGGCGCGCCCACCCCGTGGCCTGGGCGGTCATGGACCCGGGCACCTTTGAAGAGTTGCGACAAGCCGGCCTGCCGATGCATATTGCTGCGCGCGACACCCGTCGCGTCATTGTGAGAACACCATGACCCCCACAAGCTTTGCCCTTATCCTCGCTGGCGTGGTGCTCAATGCGATCGCCCAATTACTGCTCAAGGCCGGCACCAATCAAGTCGGCCACTTTGAATTCGCGCTGGAAAATGCGCTGCCGATCGGTTTAAAGCTCGCCTTCGAGCCGCACATCATGGGCGGCATGTTGTGTTATGCGGTGAGCCTCGTGGTGTGGATCATGGCCTTATCCCGGGTGCCGGTGAGCATCGCCTACCCCATGCTCTCCATCGGCTACATCCTCAATGCCGCGATTGCCCACTGGTGGCTGGGCGAAGCCCTTACCTTAAGCCGCATGGCAGGCATTGCGCTCATCGCCTGCGGCGTCATGATCGTCGCGAGGTCTTGAGAATGCTGCCTTTCACCCGCCCCACCATCGATGAAGCCACCATCGCCGACGTGGCGGCGGTGCTGCGCTCAGGCTGGCTCACCACGGGCCCGAAGTGTCGCGAATTCGAAGCGGCGCTGTCTGATTTTTTCGGCGGCCGCGCGGTGCGGCTCGCCAATTCCGGCACGGCAACGCTCGAGCTGGCATTGCGCTTGATCGACATCCGCCCCGGTGATGAAGTGATCACTACCCCGCTCACCTGGGTGGCCACCGCGAATGCGATCGTCAATAGCGGCGCCACGCTCGTGCTGTGCGATATCGATCCCGTCAGCAAACTCATCGATCTCGCTGCCGTCGAGCGCGCCATTACCCCCCGGACGCGTGCCATCATGCCCGTCGATCTGGCCGGTTTGCCTGTTGATCGCGACGCGCTGTATGCGCTCGCCAAGGCGCATGGCTTGCGGGTGATCGAAGATGCCGCGCAATCGATGGGCAGCCTGTGGCAGGGCAAGCGCATCGGCGCCTTTGGCGATCTGGTGTCGTTCAGCTTTCACGCCAATAAAAACCTCACCACCGGCGAAGGCGGCTGCCTGGTGATGAACGATGACATCGAAGCCGAACGCTTCGAGCGCCTGCGGCTCGCCGGCGTCAAGCGCGATCAGGACGGCGGCATGGATGTCGCCGAAGTCGGCGGCAAATACAACCTCACCGATATCGCCGCCGCAATCGGCCTCCATCAGCTGCGCCAGCTTGAAGATTTCAATCTTCGTCGCCGCGCCTTGGCGAAGCGCTATTTCGAGATCCTCGATCCGCGCTTGATGGGCCTGCCGGTGGCCGATTTCGCGCACAGCAATTGGCATATGTTCCAAGTGCTGTTGCCGCTGGAGCGCCTCACTTTAAGCCGCGGCGATGTGATCCGCGCCCTGCGTGATCGCGGCTTTGGCGTCGGGGTGCATTACCCCGCGCTGCATCTTTTTGCCGCTTACCGCGCGCGCGGTTTCAAAGCGGGTGATTTCCCCCATGCAGAATGGGTGGGCGAGCGCACGCTCACCCTGCCGCTATTCCCCACCATGACCGAAGCTGATGTCGATCGCGTGTGCAGCGCGCTCTGCGAAATCTTGAAGAGCCACCTGCGATGAGCCAACCCGAAGTTTCTGTCGTTATCCCGATTTACAACGAAGAAGCGGGGCTGCCCGCGCTCTTTGACCGCCTCTACCCGGCGCTCGATGCGCTGGGATCGTCTTACGAAATCCTGTTCATCAATGACGGCAGCCGCGACCGCTCGGCCGCGCTGCTGCGCGCGCAATTCGAGCGCCGGCCGGATGTCACCCGGGTGCTGCTGTTCGGCGCGAATTTCGGCCAACATATGGCGATCATGGCCGGCTTTGAACATGCGCGCGGACAGATCGTGATCACGCTCGATGCCGATCTGCAAAACCCGCCCGAAGAGATCGGCCGCTTGGTGGAAAAAATCCGCGAAGGCTACGACTATGTCGGCACCATTCGCCAACAGCGCCAGGACAGTTTCTTCCGCCGCCACGCCTCGCGGCTCATCAATCGCATCCGCGAAAAAACCACCCGCATCCGCATCACCGATCAAGGCTGCATGCTGCGGGCCTACGCCCGCAATGTGGTCGACGCGATGAATGCCTGCGGTGAGGTGAATACCTTTGTGCCGGCGCTGGCCTATATCTTTTCGCAAAAGCCCACCGAAATCGAAGTCGCCCACGCCGAGCGCGCCGCGGGCGAATCAAAGTATTCCTTCTACAGCCTGATGCGGCTCAACTTCGACCTCATGACCGGCTTCTCGCTGGCGCCCTTGCAGCTGGTGTCGCTGGCGGGCATGGTGCTGTCTGCGGTGTCGGCGGTTTTCACGGTGCTGATCGCCGTTCGCCGCATCATCATGGGCCCGGAAGCGGAAGGCTTGTTCACCTTGTTCGGCATCGCGTTTTTCATGATCGGCATTTTGCTTTTTTCGGTGGGGCTGATTGGTGAATATGTCGGACGCATTTATCAGCAAGTGCGCGCCCGGCCGCGCTATCTCATCGCCTCGGTGCTGGAAAAGAGCGAGCCATGAGCACCGCTGTGGTGTTTGCCTATCACAATGTCGGCGTGCGCTGTTTATCGGTGCTGCTGGCCCACGGGGTCAAGGTGCCACTGGTGGTCACGCACACCGACAACCCGGCAGAAAACATCTGGTTCGAAAGCGTGGCCGCCCTTGCGCGCGAGCATGGCATCGAGACCCTCACCCCGGCAGACCCGAACACACCGGCGCTGATAGAAAAAATCGCCGCCCTCAAACCGGATTTTTTGTTTTCGTTTTACTACCGGCACATGCTTTCCCCGGCGCTGTTGGCGCTGGCCTCGCGCGGCGCGTGGAACATGCACGGCTCATTGCTGCCGAAATACCGCGGCCGGGTGCCAGTGAATTGGGCCATCATCGAAGGCGAGCGCACCACCGGCGCCACGCTGCATGAGATGGTCGAAAAACCCGATGCCGGCGGCATACTCGCCCAACAAGCGGTGCCGATCTTGCCCAACGACACCGCCCTGCAAGTCTTCAACAAAGTCACCGTCGCCGCGGAGATCGCGCTGGATAGCATCCTGCCCGCGCTGCAAGCGGGCCACGCGCAGGCAAAAGCGCAAGATCTTTCCCAAGGCCACTATTTTGGCGGGCGCAAACCCGAAGACGGCCGCATCGACTGGTCGCAGCCTGCCACGCGCATCCACAACCTCATCCGCGCCCTGGCCCCGCCTTACCCAAGCGCTTTTTGCGATATCAATGGCAAGCGCTTGGTGCTGTTCTCAAGCCGGCTGGCAAGTCTTCACGCGACACCGCCTAAGCCCACGCTTTTCATTCACCAAGGCGCGATCTACGCCCACTGCGGCGGCGGGGGGCTTCTCAAGATTCTCGCTGCGGAAGTGGACGGCACCCCCCTTCACGCGGCAAACTTCGCCACGCTTTTTGGCAGCGAGTCTGTCTCGCTCGCCCATGATCACTCTTTGACACAGGCGGCTTCATCATGAAAAAAATCCTCATCCTCGGTGTGAATGGCTTCATCGGCCATCACCTCTCCAAGCGCATCCTCGCCACCACCGAGTGGGAGGTCTATGGCATGGACATGCAATCCGACCGAGTGCGAGAGCTCACCAGCCACCCGCGCTTTCATTTCTTCGAAGGCGACATCACCATCAACAAAGAATGGATCGCCTACCACGTCAAAAAATGCGATGTGGTGCTGCCGCTGGTGGCCATCGCCACGCCGGCCACCTATGTCTCTGACCCGCTGCGCGTATTCGAGCTCGATTTCGAAGCCAATCTGCCGATCGTGCGGGCCTGTGTGCAATACAAAAAACGGGTGATCTTCCCCTCCACCTCCGAGGTTTATGGCATGTGCCGCGACGAGGCCTTCGACCCGGATGCCTCCGAGCTCATCTACGGCCCGATCAATAAACCGCGCTGGATCTACGCCTGCGCCAAGCAACTCATGGACCGCGTGATCGCCGCCTACGGCATGCAGCAAGGGCTGGATTACACGCTGTTCCGCCCCTTCAACTGGATTGGCGCGGGGCTCGATTCCATCAACACGCCCAAGGAAGGCAGCTCGCGGGTCATCACCCAATTCCTCGGCCATATCGTGCGCGGCGAACCGATCAAGCTGGTCGATGGCGGCGCCCAAAAACGCGCCTTCACTTACATCGATGACGGCATCGCGGCGCTCATGAAAATCATCGCCAATGAAGGCGGCGTAGCCAGCGGCAAGATCTACAACATCGGCAACCCACGCAACAACTTCTCGGTGCGTGAGCTCGCACAAATGATGCTGAACATGGCCGCGGAATACCCCGAGTATCGCGACAGCGCCGCGAAGGTTGCGCTCGTCGACACCACCTCGGGCGAGTATTACGGCAAGGGCTATCAGGATGTGCAAAATCGCGTGCCGAAAATCGACAACACGCGTGCGGATCTGCAGTGGTCGCCGGAAGTGAATATGGAAACGGCGCTGCGTAAAATTTTCGAGGCCTATCGCGGCGATGTGGAAAACGCACGGCACCTCGTGGATTGAGCCTTGCGCCGCTTTTAACGCGACCCCCAAACTCGCCCCCAGCCCATGACCAAAAAGCTCGCGCTGAAGATTGATGTCGACACCCTGCGCGGCACCCGTGAAGGGGTGCCGCACCTGATCGAAACCCTCAAGCATTTTCACGCCCGCGCCACCTTTTTATTTTCGCTCGGCCCGGATCACACCGGCCGCGCCATTCGCCGCGCGCTGCGCCCGGGCTTCATGAAAAAAGTCTCGCGCACTTCAGTGGTGTCACACTACGGCTTGCGCACTCTGCTCTACGGCACCGTGCTGCCGGGGCCCGATATCGGCCGGCGCTGTGCCGATATCCTGCGCAAGACGGCCGCCGAAGGTTTTGAGGTGGGCATTCACACCTGGGACCATGTGCGCTGGCAAGACCATGTCGAACAGGCCGATGCCGCCTGGGTGGAAGCGGAGATGGCGCGCGAGACCGAGCGCTATCGCGAGATCTTCGGGCAAGCCCCGAAAACCCGCGGCGCCGCCGGCTGGCAGATGAATCGTCATGCCCTGCGCATGACGCAGCGCTTAGGGTTTGACTACTGCTCGGATTCGCGCGGGCAACACCCTTTCGTGCCCGTGATCGAAGGCGAGATCATCCGCTGCCCGCAAGTGCCCACCACCTTGCCCACGCTCGATGAGCTGATTGGCACCCAGGGCCTCACCGAAGAGAATGTCCACGAGCGCCTGCTCGAACTCACGCTGCATGAAGCCCCGGCCGGGCATGTCTTCACCCTGCATGCTGAACTGGAGGGCATGAAGCTCTTGCCGAGCTTCAAAAAGCTTCTCACCGGGTGGACCGAGCAAGGCTATGAATTCGTCACCACCGCCGACATCCTGAAGGGCTATGCCCTCGATGATCTGCCTCGCCATGAAATCCACCGCGGCACTGTCCCGGGCCGCTCGGGCACGTTGATGGTTCAGGGCGAGGAATATCTCGCGGAATATTGATCGACCCCAGACCCTGCGCCCTCGTCCAGGTTTCATGGCCGCAAGCAACCCTTGACGAGGCGCTTTGACAATGGCCCAATGAGCACATCCAGGGCCGCACCCCGGCCTGAATGGGCATAAACCGAAAAGCTTGCAGCACGAAACACGGAGATGCCTATGCAACACCTTGCAGTCGAAGACTTCACCCTGCCCGCCACCGGCGGCGAATTCTCGCTATCTGCCTTTCAAAATCAAACGCTCGTGCTGTATTTCTACCCCAAGGACAACACCCCGGGCTGCACCACTGAAGCGGGCCAGTTTCGTGATCTCCATGCCGAATTCAAAGCCGCCGGCGCGGCGGTGTTTGGGCTGTCTCGCGATTCGCTCAAATCGCATGACAATTTCAAAGCCAAGCTTGAATTGCCCTTCGAGCTCATCAGCGACGCAGACGAGACCGCCTGCACGCTGTTTGGCACCATCAAAATGAAAAACATGTACGGCAAGCAAGTGCGCGGCATCGAGCGCAGCACCTTTGTCCTGAAAGGCGGCAAGATCGTGCGCGAGTGGCGCGGTGTCAAAGTGCCCGGCCATGCCGCGGAAGTTCTGGAGTTCGTGAAGTCCCTGTAAGCTCATCCCTCAACTCACATGGGAAGGCCTGATGAACGCAAAGCGCAAACCCGACAATAAACTCTTCGTGCTGGATACCAACGTGCTGATGCACGACCCGACCAGTATTTTCCGTTTTGAAGAGCACGACATCTTCGTGCCGATCATGACGCTTGAGGAGCTCGACAACAACAAAAAAGGGCTGTCGGAAGTCTCACGCAACGCGCGTCAGGCCAGCCGCCTGATGGATGAAATCGTCTCGGCATTTGAAGACGACATGAGCCAGGGCGTGCCGCTTTATGAGCCGTCCAAGCAGCTTGCCACCGGCCGCATGTTCTTGCAGACCGAAGCCATCAGCGGCGTGCTGCCGGCAGGGCTGCCCACTGCCAAGGCCGACAACCAGATCATCGCGGTGGTGATGCACCTGCAAGAGCGCCACCCGGAACGGGAAGTCATCCTCGTTTCCAAAGATATCAACATGCGCATCAAAGCCCGCGCGCTGGGCTTGAAGGCGCAGGATTACTTCAACGACAAGGTGCTCGAGGACACCGACCTCCTCTACACCGGCACGAAGGAGCTGCCAGAAAACTTCTGGGATGAACATGGCAAGGACATCGAATCCTGGAAAGAAGACGGCCACACGCTCTACAAACTCAAAGGCCCGATGTGCCCGGATTTTCTGGTCAATGAATTCGTCTTCCAGGAAGCCAGCCCGCGCAATGAAAAGCCTTTCTTTGCCCAGGTGCGCGAGCTGGCCGGGCAAACTGCGGTGCTGCGCACGCTGGTCGATTACAGCCACCAGAAAAACAATATCTGGGGCATCATCGCGCGCAATCGCGAACAAAATTTCGCGCTCAATCTTTTGATGAATCCGGAGATCGATTTTGTCACCCTGCTCGGCCAGGCCGGTACTGGCAAGACGCTGATCACGCTCGCCGCCGCGCTCACCCAGGTGCTCGAATCCAAGACCTACTCCGAAATCATCATGACCCGCGTCACCGTGCCGGTGGGCGAGGACATCGGCTTTTTGCCCGGCACCGAAGAAGAAAAAATGACCCCCTGGATGGGCGCCCTGGAAGACAACCTCGATGTGCTCAATAAAAGCGATGAAGACGGGGGCGACTGGGGGCGTGCGGCCACGCGGGACCTCATCCGCTCGCGCATCAAGATCAAGTCCCTCAATTTCATGCGCGGCCGCACCTTCCTCAATAAATTCCTCATCATCGACGAAGCGCAGAACCTTACGCCCAAGCAGATGAAAACGCTCATCACCCGCGCCGGCCCCGGCACCAAGGTGGTGTGCCTGGGTAATATCGCGCAGATCGATACGCCCTATCTCACCGAGGGCAGCTCGGGGCTCACCTATGTGGTCGATCGCTTCAAAGGCTGGGCGCATTCCGGCCATGTCACGCTGCAACGCGGTGAGCGCTCAAGGCTGGCTGACCACGCCGCGGAGGCACTGTAGGGGTCAAGGGCCAGGGAACCTTTTGCCAGGGACCGCTACTACAGCCCCGGTGCGCGCGCACCGGGGTTGCTAAAACCTTGCCGCGGCCCGCAATCAAG
>JBEAUN010000117.1:0-10905 GCA_041161415.1 Pseudomonadota bacterium
CACAAGGCACTCCGCACCATCATCGGATGATTCATCACATTGGTGCCTGGCTCACCAAAGGCCGAGCCATCCGTATCGCGCAGTGCCGCACCCCAGACGCTGGGAGTGTCGAGGCTTCTTGATTGCAAGTAAAAGCGATCTGAATTGCGCAGAATCACATTGCTGAAAAGATTGTCGGTATGCCGAATCGCACCGCCGATCTCACTGGCAATCGCGCTTTGGTTGGCTTCGTTGTACCCATCGAAAATCGTCTTGGAGAACTTCACGCCAAAGTCATAAAGAGCCATGGCGGCACGCGGTTGCGGTGGCAAGCCTGCGGACAGCTCGCTGCGGGCGACGAAAAGGCTATTGATCACCGTTTGCGGTGTGGGCGCAAAAAAAGCCGCTGTTTGCTTATCCCCACCTGTATCAAGCACCTTCATGCCATCGAAAGTCTGCTTACCCCGACACGGCCAAATGGCATGCGGGCCGGAAGAAAAGACCGTGAAGTTTTGATAGATCGCGCCGTTATCGCCGGGCGGTCGGTAGCCTTCAGGGCCAGCGCCATTAAGGCAGCTTGAGAAGGCCATGCGCGCATTGTGGGCGGTATTGCCCGAGAAGGTGCCAAATGCTGATGACATCGGACTCACTTGCTTATACTCCGGCAAGCTGGCCTATTCGCCCACGGGCTTCTCGCGTGTGTGATACCAGAAGGCCAGGCCTTCACTGCTCACGGACACATTGTTGATGAATCGGTTGTTGCCATTGGAAATATAAAAGGCAGCCGGGCCGATTGAGGCCAAGCCCCGCACCACATCATCATCGCGCACCGGCTTGCTTGGGCGGCGTGTCAGGATGGCCAGATTGCGCTCGAAAAGATTGCCAGTCTCGACCCCGTCCTCGAGGAAAAAGCCGTGGCCCAGATGATTGAAGCAGACGTTTCCGCGCACCACCGCATTGTGGGTGCCATGCACAGTCACACAACGATGGAAGGCGTTTTCGATGACGTTGTTATTGAAATACTGCTGCCCCACGCCCACCGAACCGACGTCACCGGCCATATGCCAATGAAACGGATAGCGACCCAGCAACCCCTCTTGTCCCATTTGGCTCAACCGGACATTCGCCACGAATGCCTGGCCGCCGTGCATGGCCATGATGTACCCGCCAAAGCGCGGATTTGATGCACTGGTTTCGGCCTCGAGGGTGATGTTGCGCGACAACAGCGCCACTTCGGCCCGCGTGTCCACCTCGATATCCGGGTCTTTTTTTGTCACACCGGGGAATGTCTGGATCTGCCCGAAGTGCGGAAACTTAAGCGGCTGATCAAGCGTGATGCGCTTCCCCTTGCCACTGCCCGGATCGCTGATCGCGGCGATGGTGCGCACCTCGTTTTCGGTGTTTGGTGATTTCCAGTCACGCGCGGGACGCGTTTCCGTGATCACGATCCGATCACCCACCCGCCAGGAAATGCCAGGCCCCTGGTCGACCACATCCACTGTCGATGCCCCAGCGGCCGCGGTTCTGGCGAGGTGTTTCCAACTTTTCGCAGGGCGGCCGTGCAGCGACAACACGCCTTTTTCCATCACGACAATAAATTTGGTGCCCAGATCCTCTTTCATGACCATGGGCATGCCATCGACCATATGGGTGTCGTCAATCTGCACATTGTCCGTGTCGGGGGCGCGGAGGGTTATGATCAGCTGCCTGTTAAAGGGCTCGCGCGCAGTGCCGCACTCAAATCGGCCGTACACCAAAATCCATTTGACGCGGAGTTTGAGATCGCGATCGCCGCATTCCAGCGTCCCCCTCACTGTGATGCCGCCTGCATCGATATCTTGATCGATCACCACCCGTTTGCCGGCTTCGATAGTGATGTCGCCCGATGTCGCTGGCAGGCTGCTCCAGCTTTTGGTGGGCTGCCACTGGCCATTTCGCCCTTCTCTGATGCCGACGTTGATGTAATGCCGCGTGGCCGCCGCGTAATCATCCTTGAAGGCTTTTTGCAAATCCGGATAACGCGCCAGATAATGCCTCGGGGAAAAATCCGGGTGGGCGATGCGCGGCTTGCTGTTTGACAGCGCCGCAGCCCAATGCGCCTTCAGCTTGTCTTCATCACCGCGAAATGCGGCACGCAAGTCGTGATAGCGCTGGTGATAAAACTCAGCATCAAATACCCGCGGATCAAAGCGCTCATCTGCCGCCTGTGCGGATGCGGTAAAAAGCGTACAAAGCAGAAACAAACGAAGTATCGCGGCGAATGGCATGGGGAGTACTTTGCAGTTGGAGAGGTGCGCCGGCCGGGCATCACAAGCCAAGCCCGCCAAGAAGATCAATTCGCCCCCCGAGCAAAAGCGACCAACGATCAACTGCGTTTTGACTGGCTTTCCCGAAAATGGTTCCGCCACAACGCGGCGATGCAGATGCCACCTGGGTGGCGCCCGCGCCCTTGTGGTAGGCTTGCCGCCACTTTTCCTCGCCCACAGGTTTGCCATGATTTGCAGCATGACCGGCTATGCCAGCGCCAGCCTCGATCTACCTGGCCTCACCCTCCACCTTGAATTGCGCTCGGTGAATTCGCGCTATCTGGATGTGAGCTTCCGCATGCCAGATGAGCTGCGCGCGCTGGAATCCCCGCTGCGGGACATGATTGTGGCCACACTCTCGCGCGGCAAGGTGGAGTGCCGGCTCAACAGCCAGCGGCGCGTGCAGGGCGACCCCCCGCTCTCGCTAAACACCGCCTTGCTGGGGAAGCTGCGCGTGCTGGAGCAAGGCGTGCTGGCAGAGATTCCCGATGCAGCGCGCTTGTCAGTGGGCGAATTGCTGCGCTGGCCGGGCATGATCCTCGATGAAAGCGCCTCGATGGATGAGCTTCAGGCCGCGATCGCAACGCTAGGCGCAGCCTCAATTAAAGAGCTCGCCGAAACTCGCGAGCGGGAAGGCGAGCGGCTCGCCAGATTGATTCTCGAGCGCATCCAGGCCATGCGCTCTTTGGTCAAAGCGATGGAGCCGCGCATCCCGCAGATCGTGGCTGAACACCAGGAAAAACTCGCCACCCGGCTGCGTGAGGCGGTGGCGTCATTCGATGAAGAGCGCATTCGTCAGGAAGTGGCGCTGTTCGCGGTGCGCACTGATGTGGCAGAAGAATTGAATCGGCTGGTGACGCATCTGGATGAAGTCGAGCGCGTCATCAAAAAAGGCGGGGCGGTAGGCAAGCGGCTTGATTTTCTGATGCAGGAATTAAACCGAGAAGCCAACACCCTGGGCTCGAAATCGGTGGCGACCGATCAGACCAGCACCGCGGTGGAGCTCAAAATCCTGATCGAACAAATGCGCGAGCAGATTCAGAATCTGGAGTGATCGCTGCGGCCCTGCCTGCCAGCAGGTGAGCCTGCCGGCAGGCAGCGTGTGTCATTCAACGTGCGCCCTCGCCATTCACGTTGTGGGAGTCAGCCGCATCCCGCTCGGGCATGGTACGAACGAGTTCTCGCAATTCGGCGCGGAGGTCTCTGGCGATCGAAGTGCGCGCGCCTCTTAATTCGTTGAGCAGCATTTCGGCCAGCACGACCTGTTTGGCCCCATTTTCTTGCAGCGTGGCGAAAACGGCCGCATCGCCTTGCATCGATTTCAACATGTCGTTGGTTGCGTAGAGATGGCGTGCGATATCGGTCGCCACCTGCCGGCCTTGGGCTGATTCCTTCATCAATTCCACCATCTGAGCCGCTATCAGACGGATCACTTCGCCTTGATCAAGACGCGTGAAGGAGGCAGCCATTTCACCAAGCTGCGTGTTAGCCCCCAAGAAACGCTGATCAAGCGCCTGCACCGAAGAGGTGAGCTTGGCCATCCATTCGTCATGACGGGCCTGACCGGCAGTCATCGACTTCATCTCGGCCAGCGTCTGCTCGGACAGCTCGCGCATGCGCGGGCCATAACCGAGCAGCTCATACATCTTCTTGCTGGTATCGACATGAGATTCCATGAGCTCAGCCAGGCGCCCCATGGCAGCGGTCAGCGTATCCAGGCGAGCCACTGCGCCGATCATGCTTTCCTGGCTCTGGCGGAAAAGCCCTTGTGAGCCGCTGTAGTGATCGGCCATCTGCGCGGTGAGATCACGGAAGAACTCTTCGGTATTGCTGCGGCCATTGGGCATCGCAAAAGCCTGCGCGAGCCCGCCTGTCACGCCTTCGCTGGGATCTTCGTGCTCCACCACAGCAGCGATATAGCGTGTCATCGCAGTCATGAACTGAGACACCGCATACTTGAGGGAGAGCATCATCATGCCAAGAAACGACGAACCCAACAGACCAAACAAAGACGCCGAGAAGGCGGTACCCATACCGGCCAGCGGTGTCTGCAGTTTGCCGATCAGCCCAAGAACAGCAGTGGACATATCTCCACCACCGCTGTTCATACTGCCCAACATCTCAGAGAGGCCCAACATGGTTTCCAGAAGACCAATAAAGGTCCCCGCCAACCCCAGCGCAATCAACAAACCCACGATGTAATTCGGGATCTCGTAGGTGGATTGGAAGGCGTGACCGACATGATCGATTTCCTTCATCATGGCTGTCTGCACCATTTGAGAAGGAATCCGGCCTTCGGTTTCAACCACGTTCTCCAGCACATGGCCGACCCGGCTGGTTTTCACACCCGGCTCCTCCAGCAAATCGGCCGCGGAGCCACCCGAGAGCGATGCCTCCATGAAGCGATCCAACACCTCATATTCCTTTTGCACCGCGTGAATACGAATCAAGATCAACACGGCGCCAGTCAGAAAGACGGCAATGATGAGACCATTCAGAATCAGGTTGGTCAGGATGACGTGGATGACGAACCCTCGGAACGGCACAGCACACAGGAAAGCGGCCAACACAGGCGCAATGCCGATCAGGTAATACTTGAGCGGATTCTTCCGTTTGAATGCAGTCCCTAAATCTTCGTCGGTGACTTTCATTTGGACTCCTGGAAAGCGTGGTAGTTAAACCGCATCAAGGGAGACAACAAATATTGCAAGACCGTACGATTGCCGATGACGATATCCGCCGATGCCGTCATGCCCGGCAGGATGGGCAGATTCTTTTCCCGATAGTGCCGGGTGTCAATCTCCAGCTGCACCCGGTAGTAACCTTGCGGGCCTGCGGCTGCGCGCTCCTGACTTCTTTCCTCTCCGACGGTATCGGCACTGATCTCGATTAATCGCCCTGGCAGGGTGCCATGCACGCCGAAATCATGCGCCGTAATGCGCGCCCGCGCCACCTGGCCAACAATCAGCTCGCCCCGTTGCGAGGGGGCAACCTTGGCTTCCAGGATGACCGCGCCGCCTGCAGGGGTGATCTCCATCACCACATCGCCAGGCCGCACCACACCACCCAAGGTCGTGACATAGAGGCGATTGACGATGCCATCAACAGGGGCGCGAATATCGGTTCGGGCGACTCTGTCTTTTTCCGCACGCTCCTCTTCCAACATGCGATCCAGCTCGACCAGGGCAGAGGTCAGCTCATTGCGGGCTTCCGCACGGAATTGCGATTTGATCACCCGAATCCGCGCTTCTATTTCACCCAGAATCGATCGAATTTTCGGGATTTCGCCCTCAATGCCCTTGAGCTCGGTGACCAGTTTCTGCACCTTGCTTTGGCTCTCCAGCACTTCCAATTGCGAGGCGGCATTTTTCGCGGCGAGACCCGTCATCACCTGCATCTGGCGACGTGCGATCTCAAGCTCTTGGGAGAGGCTCCCATGGCGCGCTTCAAGCTCTTTGAGTTCAGCAAGCTTCTGATTGGCCTGCTCTCGCTGCACATCCACCTCATGGCGCATTTTATTTTGCCGCTCGTAAAAGAGCTGCACTTCGGCGTCCATCGCCGGCATCAAGGGCGCGCGTGAATTGCCGTTCCTGATGCCTTTCTCACTGGTCTCTGCGGTCAATCGATCAATCTTTGCCCGCGTGCCCGCAATCTTGACTTGCAACTCACCCAAGCGGGAGCCCGCACCGGTATCGTTGATGCTGATGAGGACATCGCCTGCGCGCACCAGGCTGCCTTCCCGGGTGTTGATCGCAGACACGATACCGCCCTCAAGGTGCTGGATCACCTGGCTGCGTCCGGCTGGAATCACGCGGCCATCAGCCCTGACGACACGATCGATCTGTGCATTCAGCGCCCAAATCAATAAGGCCAAAAAGGTGATGCCAATGCCCACCACGAACAGCCGTGGCCGCTCCATGGTCTTCCAGTGGTCCAGCGCTGAATCAGTGAGTGCCACCAGTCGCGCCGAGAGGGATTTTTTTTGTGTCGTCATGGCAGAGGGGTCTGGCCGGGCATCACCTTTAATTGGGCCCGACATTCAGACGCACCTGCCCTTGCAAACCAGGGAGCGTCATCTTGCCGTCGGAGCTTGTGCCGATATTCTCGGAAGGGACACCACGATCGATCAATGCATTGCGCAAGCCCAAAAGCCTAAAGTAGGCAAAGCGTTTTTCCTGGCTGAATGCACCGCTTGAATGCACCGCGATCAAATTGAATTTCTGGTTTTTCGAATTGGCGCCTTTGCCTTTCATGAATGCATCGAGTTTCCCCAGGGCATCAGCACTCAATTCCAGCGCACCGGGCTCGAAGGTGAACACCATGTCGGCATCCGCGCTGCCATTGGCTTGAACCACCATGACCTTAGGTAATAGCGTGGCAGACTCCGCTTTCTCTCCTTTATCCCGCCGCTTCTCCATTTGCGCCAAAAGCCCTTTGAGCCGGGCGATCTCATTGAGCAGATCGAGCTCTCTTTCGTCGCTGGCCTTGCGTTGATAGTCGAGCTGTTGTTTTGCCTGTTCGGCCGCCATGCGGGACGACAGATAGGCCAGCGCGAGGGTGAACACCACCACCACGAAAATAAGCGCGAGCACGAGGTTGGCAAGGGCGTCGACAAACGCGGGCCAGTAGCTGTCACCACCTTCATTCCCGCCTCCGGCCATGTTAGTCGCGCCTCCAGACGTCTTTCCCGACCAGCGAGCCCATCGTGCCGCGGGGCGACTGGATGTCATCCGGTCGCTTCACGATGCGCGTCAGGGTGCCGGTGTTGTAGAGAATGTCAAACGCCAAACCGGCTTCCGCAATCAACAACCGCATGTAATCCAGCCGCGATTGATAAAGCCGCTGATGGGCATCGAGCACATCCAACAAGGAACGATTGGCGGCGAACATCTGTTCGGTGAAGCTCGCCACCACTTTTTGGTTGGACTCGACTTCCTTGGCGATTTCCTCAACCCGTTTGGCGGTAGAGCTCAAAGACTCGAAATTAGCGTGGAGCTTTTCCTCCAGATCGCGCCGGGTGTCGAGCAGCCGAAACATGGCTTCGTTGTATTTTTCAGCGGCCGCACGAACCTGATAATAATCACCACCGCCGGCGAAAATATTCCAGTTCATGATGACCATGAGCGACTGAGTAACCCTATCGAAACGTCGGTCAACATCGCCACCCGAGCAGAATGCATTACCCGTCTCCGGATTGGTGCCGCACACCGGATAATCGGAGGTCAACACCGGCACATTGGTGGCACCGCCACCGGTGCTGCTGGCCATGTTGAATTCCAGATTGATATTCGGCAAGAAGGCGGCCTTGGCCTTACGCACTTCATCGAGAATGGATTCGGCTTGTTTGAGATCCGCCTGGAGCGCGGGGTTGCTCTCTGCCGAGACAATCAGCGCGGCTTCGATGGACTCAGGCATCAAGGCAAGCCACTCGGGCGGCAAAGACAGTCGGGTGGGGCGTTTGCCGGTCAGCTTTTGAAAAAGGGTGAGCTCGGTTTCGACGGCATTGCGCGCATCCAGCACGGTCGATTGCGCATTGACCCGACGGCCCCGCACGCGCTCCCGATCCGCTTCACTGCTTGCCCCCCCCTCAACCCGGGCGCTGATTCGCTCAAAGAGGCTCAGCAAGGCTGCTTCGTAATCTTCGGCAAAGCGCAAAGCCAAACTGTTTTGAAACAGCTTGAGATACGAGTTGGCCGCATCCAGTGTGACCTTAAGGCGCTCCCCTTGCACTGAATATTTGTTGGCCTCATGCACCTTCTTTTGCTTGGCCACTTCTGCCCAGGCGCCGTAATCAAAAATCGATTGGCTGAAAGACAGCGAGACATCGCTCTTATCCAGGGCAATCGACGAATAAGCAAAGGTGTCCCCCAGCAAGCTCACCTGATCCGGTGCCTTGGCGCTGGGATTGGTGAGCAACAGCTTGTTGGTCGGCACCTTAGAGCCCACCGGGTAGGCGAGCGTGCCACCGGCCACGCAGTCCTGATAGGTCGTTTCATCGGGGCTCAGGCAGATATCTTTTTTCGCGTAGCTATACGTATCGGCTGCCGGGCTGGTGGTCTCTTTGCCACGTGTGGCCCGCACCTTTAATTGCGGCAGCAGGGCCGCGCGGGCCACCCCAACGATCGCCTCCCCATAGGCCTCGCGAGATTCGACTGCCGCCACCTTGTAGCTCTGACTGATGGCCGCTGAAATGGCGTCGTCGAGCTCCATCAAAGGCACAACCTTGGCAGAAAACGGCTGGGTCATCTGAGGTGGCAAAGGCAGCTGCAACGAATCGCTGTCCAGAATGCGCCGCAGATTGGGAATGCGGGGCATCCTTTTGAGTTGCACCGGCATCATGATCGAGGTCTCTGGCGATAACGCCAAGACTGAGACCCGCTTCTCCGCCGATTTTTCAGGCGACTCGCCTTCGGCCAGGAAAGATGCCTCGGGAATTGCGCGAGCGAGCCTCAATACCGAGCGCCCTTGGTGCTCGTACACATCGGCAATCCCAATGGCATCGACGGGCACAAGTAGGTTGCCCTCCGCCCCCAGCGTATCCAGCCCCTGCGGAATATCACGGGATAGCCCGCCAATGGGCAACGCCCCCGCGCTGCCTAAGCAGCACAGGGTCAAAGCAAGAGACAGCCCTATTTTTAGCCGTAATGCCATGAGCATATTGACGGCCAGAATCGATCGAGGATTAATCGGCGAAAGCGAGCGCCTGATAGATAGCGCCGCGACAAGGGCGTGCGAAAAGGGAAAGGCGCTTGGAAAGCGCGTAGGCAGAGCGGTAAAGTAAAACCCAAGCATGCCCAAACAACGGGCATGCAAATCTCATCGCCAAAGGCTCCTCGCGGTTTTTTTGTGCCTGGCATGGCTTCTCCCTATTGCTTCCATAGTATGCCTCGACCGATCAATGCGCTACTGATTCCTCCAAGCGGCGCGCTGTGTTCGGCCAACACACCCTCAACGTATCAATCCAGCGCCGCGGCCCAGCGCCTGAGTGCATCCCCCATGCTGGCGACGACAGCCCCCCAGGGCATCTCTTTCTCCTGGCGAAACAACTTCATGACATTGGGATACCACGGGCTTTGGGTGCCGCGCGCAAGCCAGCGCCAATCGAGCCCCGAAAAGGGCAGGAGCACCCAGGTGGCCACCCCCAGCGCGCCAGCAAGATGCGCGGTGGCCGTGTCGACACAGATCACCAGATCCAGTTGCGAGATTGCCGTGGCGCTATCACTGAAATCACTGAAAAGCGGGCCCAACCGCGCCACACCGCGGCTCGTCAGCAGGGCCGCATCCTCGTCATCGTCAACCTGCAAGGACACAAAACGGATGCCCGGCACATCGAGCAACGGCAGAAAATCCGCGAAGCCTTTTAATGAACGATGTGCGTCATTCGGGTGGGCCTTGCTGCCGGCCCACACCAAGCCCACCTTCTTGCCGACAAGCGCTTGCAAAATCTCCTCGATTTTCGGGAGAGGCTGCCGGGCATAAAGATACGGCAGGGCTGCGGGAATAGTCTCCAGGCACGTGCCCAAGCGGCCCGGCAGGCTCATGCTGAATGCCCAGAAGTCATGGCGGGGAATCCTGAGCGGGCTGTGGCTTAATTCCACGCAGGCATCCACGCCTTCCAGGGATTGAAAAAGACGATACAGCGAAGGTTTGCACACCAGCGTGACCGTGGCTGCACCCAAGGCTTTAAGCTGACTTGCATAGCGGGAAAACTGAATTTCATCCCCCAGCCCTTGTTCGGGCCAGATCAAAATGCGCTTGCCCACCAAGCCCTCGCCCTGCCACTCGGGAAAGGGCACTTCGGGCGGGTGAGATTGGCGCTGGGTGATGCGGATGCGCGCTGAAAAAAGCGGCCAGGCAGCCAGGAAATCGCCACGCATCAGATGCATGAGCGAAAGATTCCATTGTGCATTGGCAAAATCCGGCCGCAGTTGGGCAGCTTTCTCAAATTCCGTGGCGGCTTCATCAAAACGATGCTGCAACTGCAGCACCACGCCCAGATTGTTGTGCGCCTCGGCCGCCACGGGCGACATTTCGATGGCGCGGCGAAACTGCTGCTCGGCATCCTGAAAACCGCCCTCGCCGCGTGCTTGCAACACCATGCCCAGATTGTTGTGGGCCTCGCTGTAATCGCCACGCAGTGCGATAGCTTTTTTGAAGGCGGCCTCGGCCTCATCCCAGCGGCTTTGATGCTTTAGCACCACACCGAGGTTGTACCAGGCTTCGGCATAGCCGGGCTTGAGTTCGATGGCTTGGTGATAGCATTGGGCAGCGTCCGCGTAATCGCCGCGCGCTTCATGGAGATTGCCCAGGTTGTAAAAGCCTTCGGCGTAGGGGCCTTCTGCCTCCAGCGCTTTTTGGTAGGCATCACGCGCGGCCTCATCATTTTTCTGCAAGCGACAGAGCACCGCAAAGTTGTGCCACACCCCGCGTGTTCGGCTATTGGCGGCCAGCGCTTTTTGATAGGCAAGATGCGCCGCCTCAAGCCGTCCGGCCTGATGCAGGAGATCTGCCAAGCGGACCCAATCGGAAAACGGCAATAGGCGCTCGACCGCCACAGCAAAAGAGCCCGACACAAGATCGATCAGGGTTTCGCAGAAAGCCTGCTGGGGCTCGGGCAAGC
>JBEAUN010000196.1:0-6840 GCA_041161415.1 Pseudomonadota bacterium
GACCCTCTCCGGTCACGCCCCGGCCCAGGGTTTCGAGATGCGGGTGATGCGCAAAAACGGAGAGCGTTTCGATGCGCGGTTTTATGTCTCGCCGCTGATTGACAGCGAAGGCCGCCAGACCGGCTGGATGGCCTCCATCAATGACATCACCGAAGCCCGCCGCGCCCGCGCTGCGCTGGAAGCCTCACATGAGCGCTTCGTCACCGTGCTCGATGGCCTGGCCGCGGCGGTGTGCGTGGCCGATGCGCAAAGCGATGAAGTGCTGTTTGCCAATCGCGCCGCCAAGGCGATTTTCGGCATGGATGTCGTCGGCCGCCGCGCCGATGATCTGCCGCTGTGTGTGGATGATCAGCTGCGCCTGGACCCCAAACGCCTGACCGTGGAGGATCTGCCGCAAGAGCTGTTCGATGGTGAAGTGCCCGATGCCGGCTCGGGCCGCTGGTATCACCTGCGCGAGCGGGCGGTGCGCTGGGTGGATGGCCGGGTGGTGCGCATGGCGATTGCCACTGACATCACCGACCGCCGCGAAATCGAGGAAATGAATCTGCAGCAGCAAGAGCGCCTGCAGGAAACCTCGCGCCTCATCACAATGGGCGAGATGGCTTCCAGCCTTGCGCATGAGCTCAATCAGCCCTTGTCGGCGATTGCCAATTACAACTCCGGCTGTGTCACCCGCCTGCAATCGGGCAAATTCCGTGTGGATGATCTCTTAGGAGCCATGCAAAAAGCGAGCTTCCAGGCTGAGCGTGCCGGCAAGATCATTCGCCGAGTGCGCGAATTTGTGAAAAAGAGCGAGCCCAATCGCGCCCCGGCTTTTCTGGCGGATGTGGTGGATGATGCGGTGGGCTTTGCCGATATCGATGCCAAGAAAGCCTCGGCCCGCATTCGGGTTGAGTTGGCCAATGATCTGCCGCTGGTGAATATCGATCGCATCATGATCGAGCAGGTGTTGTTGAATCTCATCAAGAACGGCATCGAAGCCATGCACGACACCCCGCGGGAGATGCGCGAATTGAGGGTGAGCGCGTATCGCACCGATGAGCGGATGGTCGAAGTGGCGGTGGCGGATCGCGGCCACGGCCTGCCGGCGGAAAAGCTCGACAAGCTCTTCGCGCCGTTTTACACCACCAAGGCCGAAGGCATGGGGATGGGGCTCAATATCTGCCGCTCGATTGTCGAGTTTCACGATGGCCGCTTGTGGGCGGAAGCCAACCCGGGCGGCGGCAGTATTTTCCGATTCACAGTACCAGTTGAAATGGATGACGAGCGATGGATGACAGCCTGAACATGCTGCAGCGGGTGTATGTGGTCGATGATGATGAAGCCTTGCGCGATTCACTGGTGTGGCTGCTTGAAGCCGAGGGGCATGCGGTGGAAACCTTCGATTCCGGCGAGGCTTTTCTGGAGGCTGCGCATGATGAAATGTCCGGCTGCGTGGTGCTCGATGTGCGCATGCCCGGCATGAGCGGGCTTGAGCTTTATGAGCGCTTGTCCTCGCGTGGCTTTGCCTTGCCGGTGATTTTCATCACCGGCCACGGCGATGTGCCGATGGCGGTGAGCGCGCTTAAAAAGGGCGCCACGGATTTCATCGAAAAGCCATTCAATGATCGCGACATGCTGCGCCTCATCGACCAGTGCCTCACCTCCGAGCGGGAAAATCGCGACAAGCGCCGCCGCTCGGCGGATATCCAGCGGCGAGTGGATCACCTCACCCAGCGCGAACGCGAGGTGCTTGATCTCATCATCCACGGCAAGCTCAATAAACAAATCGCCGATGAGCTTGGCATCAGCATTAAGACCGTGGAAGTGCATCGCGCCCGGGTGATGGAAAAAATGGCCGCGGGCTCATTGGCGGAATTGGTGCAAAACGTGATGGCGGCTGAAGCGCGGGCTTGAGGGCTTTGTCTCGGCGCGGGGGTTTTGAACACGACTCTCAGCCCAGACACAGGCCCTTTGCCAGGCTATCGCCCATCGTCAGCGCCCGATACAACACCACACCAGCCGTTGCCCCCATCACCGCCGCCGCCAGCCACTTGGCCCACGGCCGATGCCCCCACTGCGCCAGCCGCCCCGATAGTGCGGAAATCAGCATAAGATTCGGCAGCGTGCCCAGCCCAAATGCGAGCATCACCAAGGCCCCATACCGCGCATCCCCCGCCAGCATGGCGATCGGCAATACCCCGTAAATCAACCCGCAGGGCACCAGCCCCCAGGCGGCGCCCGTCACGAAACGGCCGCGCAGCCCTGAATCATCACTCCCGCGAAGTCGCCCCGCCAGCGCCTGCCAGAGCTTTGCCGCCCGCGCTGCGAACCACTGCTCGATCACCGAACGCCGACGCGAGCGCAGCAGCCACACCGCCTGCATCAGCAACAGCACCCCGGCCAGCACCCACAGCCCGCGCTGGATCGGCAGCCACGATTGCGCCCAGAAAAGCTGCCCCAGCGCACCGGCGAGCGCGCCCAGCAGCACATAGCTCGCCACCCGGCCGGTGTGCATCGAAAGCTGCCCGCGCAGCAGCGCAGCGCGTGGCACCAAGGGCGCGCGGGTTTCCACCGCGGCCGCAATCCCGCCGCACATCAGCGCACAGTGCCCGCCGCTCACCAGTGCGGCTAGAAAAACGCTGCTTAAAAGTGCCCAGGTCATCGGCGTATAATTTTCAAAGTGATCATCATGACAACCCACTAACCCCTATGACACTTGCCAGCCTTCCCAGCAAATGTTCCACCTGTGCCCTGGGGCAGTTCTGCTTGCCCGTGGGGCTCAATGCTGAAGAATCCTTGCGCCTCGATGCGCTCGCGCGCGACAAGCTGCGCCTCAAAAAGGGCGAGCCCTTGTTCGAGCAGGGCGCCGTGACCTCGGCTGTCTATGCCGTACGCTTGGGCACCCTCAAAACCAGCGCTGCGCTTGCCGATGGCCGCTCGCAGGTCACCGGCTTTCATCTGCCCGGTGAATTGATCGGCCTCGATGCGATTGGCGCGGGGGCCTACCCCTCGTCGGCACTGGCGCTGGAAGACAGCGAAGTGTGCGTGATTCGCGTCACTGAATTGGACACGCTCTCCCGCCAGCTGCCCGGCTTGCAGGCGCAATATCATCGGCTGATGAGCCGCGAAATCAGCGAGGGGCATTTGCATTTTTTGTCCTTGGGCTCGATGCGGGCGGAGGAGCGGCTGGCCAATTTTCTGCTCAATTTGTCTGATCGCTATGCCTTGCGCGGCTATGCCGCGAATGAATTCAATCTGCGCATGAGCCGGGAGGATATCGGCAGCTATCTTGGCATGCAGATCGAAACCGTGAGCCGCTTGTTTTCCCGGTTTGTCGATTCAGGCTTGCTGCAAGTCAAGCAACGGCATGTCAAATTCATCGATATCGATGGCGTGCGTCAATTAGCCGGCCGCGCGCCAATCACAAGCCACACCTGCCCCCACAACGCATAGGGGCTGGAGCCGTCTCCCCGCAGCCGATTAGTCGAGCGCCCCATCCTGCGTTTTTTGCGCCCACTCAGCGGGCCCGCCGGGCAGGACTGACAGCGTGAGCGCGGAAGAGAGTGCGCAGATCGCCCACAGCATGAAAAACCCCAGCGAATAAATCGCCTCGCGGCTGGCTTCCACATGGTGGCCGAAGACCACCAGCTCGGCCGGGTCGAGGATCGAAAACACCGCGATTTCAGCCAGCCCCGCCGCGAGGAACGAGGGCCACAGCACCCACAAGGCGAGCTTGGTTTTCATGGCCGCAAGCTCTTGCTCACCCGGCTTGCGGTGGAGGTTTGAATCGGCACATCCGGCGTTTGATACGCGAGCCAGATGGTGATGGCACAGCCGATCATCGCGGCGGCCGGGCCGCTCATCAAAAGCCACGGCCAGCGTTGTTTCCACCAGGGGCGGGTTGTCTTGGCATCCATGTCCTGTGCCCTCCTCATCGGGGAATGATGAAGCTGGATTTCTCATCACGCAAGCGGATGGCCTGCGTATCGGATTCTTCGCCGCGCACAGCGAAAAACAAGGTGTGCGCCCCCGGCATGGCGGTATCAGCCGGGATGCGCACTTTAAGCGGCAACAGCAGATTGCTGGCAGCATTGACGGTGAAGGCACCCACAGGCCGGCCGCTGCCATCAAGGAGCTGCAATTCCGGCAGGCCGCTGACCGCCACCTCGATTTTCATCGCGTGTTCCGAGGCATTCATGATCTGCAAGCGATAGATGTTTTCAAGCTGACCCCCCGCCACTTCGCGGGCCAGCGCGCCGCGGTCGCGCATCACATCCACCCGCAGCGGATTGCGCAGCATGAGCGACCCCACAAACGCTGCGCAGAGGATGAGCAAAATGCCACCGTAAATCAGCACCCGCGGCCGCAGCAGGTGGCTGCGTGCGCCTGCTTCGCTCAAGCCCTCGTCGATGGCGCGTTCGGTGGTGTAGCGGATGAGCCCCCGCGGGTACGACATTTTGTCCATCACCTGATTACAAGCATCGACACAGGCCCCGCAGCCGACGCACATGTATTGCAAGCCATCGCGGATATCGATGCCGGTGGGGCAGACTTGCACGCAGATGTTGCAATCCACACAATCGCCCAAGCCGGCCGCTTTGTAATCAGCCGCCTTGGCCCGCCCGCCACGTGGCTCGCCGCGGCGCTTGTCGTAGGTCACCACAAAGGTGTCGCGATCGACCATCACGCTTTGAAAGCGGGCGTAGGGGCACATGTATTTGCAAACCTGCTCGCGCATGAAGCCGGCATTGCCCCAGGTGGCGAAGCTGTAAAAACACAACCAGAAGGTCTGCCAAGGCCCGAGTGACCAGGCCAGCACGCCGGCCGCCAATTCATGAATCGGCGTGAAATAGCCCACGAAGGTAAAGCCCGTCCAGCCGGCGATGAGCAGCCACAGGCCATGCTTGGTGAGCTTTAAGCGCCATTTGCGAAAACGCCAGGGCCACTCTTCGCCATCGAGCCGGATGCGCGCAAAGCGATCGCCTTCCACCTTGCGCTCAATCCACATGAAGATCTCGGTGTAAACCGTCTGCGGGCAGGCATAGCCGCAAAACAGTCGGCCGGCTACGGCGGTGAATAAAAACAGCGACAGCGCCGACAAGATCAGCAGCAAGGTGAGATAAATCACATCCTGCGGCCAGAGCACCAGCGGGCCGATGTAAAACTTGCGCTGCGCAAGATCGAACAGCACTGCCGGACGATCATTCCAACTCAGCCACGGTGCGCCGTAGAAAAGCAGTTGGGTGAGCACCACCAAGGCCACGCGCCAGCGCGCAAACACCCCGCTCACCGCGCGCGGGTAAATCTTCTTGCGAACTTCGTAGAGCGATTCTTCAATCGTTTGCTGCGCTGGGGAGTTCATTATTTCGCCTTGTTGGAAAGCCCCCACACATAAGCGGTGAGCAGATGCACTTTTTCTGGCGTGAGCGTTTGCTCATGGGCGGGCATCTTGCCGTTTCTACCGCGGCTTACCGTTTCGATCAGCGTCTGCGTGCTGCTGCCATAGAGCCACACCTCATCGGTGAGATTGGGCGCGCCCAAAGCCTGATTGCCGTGACCGTCAGCGCCGTGGCAGGCGGCGCAGTTGGCGGCGAATACCGCCTTGCCGCGCGCGCTCTTGAGCGAGTCATGGGCGAGGTTGGAGAGCGAGCGAACATAGTTCGCCACATCCGCGATCTGCCCGGAATCAAGCTGCGTGAAAGCCGGCATCACGCCGGAGCGGCCCGCCACAATCGAGGTCTTGATGGCTTCAGGCTCGCCGCCATAGAGCCAATCACGATCGGTGAGATTGGGGTAGCCCTTGCCGCCGCCGGCGTCCGAGCCGTGGCACTGTGCGCAGTGGTTAAGAAACAAGCGCTGACCAATGCCGCGTGCGGTGTCATCCGCCGCCACGGCCTTCACATCCATCGCCATGTATTTGGCATACACCGGCTTCACCGCTTGATTGGCCTCTGCGACCTCCTCGGCGTGGGCTTTTTCGGTGGTGTAGCCCAGCTTGCCCGGGTAGGCGCCAAGCCCGGGATAGAGGGCGAGATACACCGCGCCAAACACCACACTGATCAGAAACATCCACACCCACCAGCGCGGTAGCGGGTTATTAAGCTCGCGAAGATCGCCATCCCACACATGGCCTGTGTCTTCAATCTTGCCCTCGGCGCCAAGCCTCACTGTGCGGGTGCGATGCGCGAGCAACAGCCACACGCACCACACCAGACCCAAGGCCGTCACGATGCCGATATAAAGGCTCCAGCCGGCGGAAAAATCACTCATGTTTGCTCCTTGATTCATCGGGCAGTCTGAAAGGCAGCTGCGCGGCTTCGTCATTTGCCGCGCGCCGCTTGGGCGACCAGGCCCACCACGCGATGCCGGCAAAGAGCACCATGCAGACCACCGTGAAAACGCCGCTCAACGTGGGCATAAGCGCGCTCATTTTGCGGCCACCTGTTTGGCAGGCTCTACCGCGCGGCGATTCACGCCCAGGCCTTGCAGGTAGGCAATCAGCGCGTCTTCCTCGGTCTTGTCTTTCAAGGCTGCCGCGGCGCCTGCGATGTCCTCATCGGTGTAAGGCACACCCACGCGGCGCAGCGCGATCATGTGATCGGCGATGCTTGCCGCATCGGCGCTTTGGTCTTTAAGCCAGGGGTAAGCCGGCATGTTGGATTCCGGCACCACATCGCGCGGGTTGCGTAAATGCGTGCGATGCCAGTCATCGGAATAGCGCTCGCCTACGCGCGCCAGATCGGGCCCGGTGCGCTTGCTGCCCCACAAGAAGGGGTGGTCATAGACCGATTCGCCCGCCACTGAATACGGCCCATAGCGCTCGGTTTCCGAGCGCAGGGTGCGGATATGCTGCGAGTG
>JBEAUN010000284.1:0-6849 GCA_041161415.1 Pseudomonadota bacterium
TGTTGTCGAAACGCACCGCGCTGCCTGGCGAGGTCAGTCTGGGCCTGGATATTCTGGGGCGGCTCAAAGGCGGCGCGGTCAGCGTCATGCTGCCTGATGAAACTCAATATCTGCTGGGCGACGGGGGCCTTCGCGCCATGATGGCGGTGAGCGATCTTTCGCTCTTTGAGCAGACCTTCGCGCGCGGCGATATTGGCTTTGCCGAGAGCTATATCCGTGGCGAATGGGACACCGATCATCTGGCCGACTTGCTCACCCTGCTAGCGGAAAACCGCAGCGTGATCGAGCGCGCGCTCTACGGCAACGCCTGGCGGCTGATTGCCTATCGGCTCTATCACCTGCTGCGCGCCAATACCAAGCGCGGCTCCAAGCGCAACATCATGGCCCACTATGACTTGGGCAATGATTTTTACGCGCTTTGGCTCGACCCCACCATGACGTATTCCAGCGCCTTATATGCCGAAGGCATGGACGACCTGGAAGATGCGCAGCGGAATAAATACCGCCGCATCCTCAAAGACCTGAAGGTGAAACCCGGCGAGCGCATTCTTGAGATCGGCTGCGGCTGGGGCGGCTTTGCGGAAATCGCGGCCACCGAATTTGGCGCCAAGCTGCGTGGCCTCACGCTGTCCCCCTCGCAGCTTGAGTTTGCCACCCAGCGCGCACAGCGCGGCGGCTTTGCCGATCAGGTGGAATTTGTACTGCGCGATTATCGCGATGAGCGTGAGCAATTCGATCACATCGTGTCGATTGAAATGTTCGAAGCGGTCGGCAAGCGCTATTGGCCGCAGTATTTCCGTCAGGTAGCCGCGCTCTTAAAGCCTCTTGGGCAGGCGGTGATTCAGGTCATCACCATCGATGATGCGCTCTTCAAGCGCTATGTGCGCGGCACCGATTTCATTCAGCGTTATGTCTTCCCCGGCGGCATGTTGCCCTCGCCCGGAGTGTTCCGCAAAGAGGCGGCGCGGGCGGGGCTGCGGGTCGAGGAAGACCTCGCCTTCGGCCTCGATTACGCCCGCACGCTGGCCGAATGGCATACGCGTTTCATGGGGGTGCTCGATCAAGTTCGCGCACAAGGCTTCGATGATCAATTCATCCGGCTGTGGAAGTTTTATCTCGCCTACTGCGAAGCGGGCTTTCGCGCTGGCTCGACCGATGTGCATCAATACACACTGAAACGGAGCGCCTGATGCGTGCTGTTTTTTCGTTCATTGCGCTCCTGTGGTTCGGGCTTGCGTCGGCAAACCCGCCTGAGGTGCTGCGCGACGTGGCGCCCCAGTGGGCGCAAATCGGAAGCGCGAAATTCCGCTGGTTTGGGCTGCATATTTACGACATCGCGCTGTGGTCCGCGGGCCGTGGCTTTGATGACAAAGAACCCAAAGAGCCCTATGCGCTCGCCATCCGCTATGCGCGAAACATCCCGGGTGATCAGCTGGTGAATACCTCGCTTGAGCAAATGCGCGGCCTGGGGTATCGCGATGAAGCAGAGCTCGCTCGCTGGCGGGGGCTGTTGGTGTCGGTGTTCCCGGATGTCAAACCGGGTGAGGTGATCGTCGGTGTACATCAGCCCGGCGTGGGCGCCAAATTTTTTCACGAGGGCAAGCCCACCGGCGCCTTCAATGACGTGAAACTCGCCAAGGCTTTTTTCGGCATCTGGATGGATGAAAAAACCAGCGAGCCGGGGCTGCGTGCGAAGTTGCTGGGCCGGCCATGAGTCGTGCCTCGCCCCTGGCGCGGCGTGCATTGTGGGCCTATGGGGCGCTGGGCTTGCCGCTCGCTTTTGCGGCGTTGCCGATTTATGTCCATGTGCCCAAGCTCTATGGTGATTCGCTGGGTTTGTCGCTCGCCCTGGTGGGTGCGGTGTTGCTGGGTACGCGCTTGCTCGATGCCTTCATTGACCCTCTGCTTGGGCTGTGGAGCGACCGTATCGCGCATCGGCGCGCGCTGATTGCAGCGGCCTGCCCGTTGATGCTGGCCGGCGTGTTGGCGCTCTTGAATCCCATTGCTTGGCAGGATGAGTGGCACGGCGCGCTGTGGCTCGCGGCGAGCCTCACGGCGGTGTATGTCGGCTACAGCGTGGCGAGCATCAATTACTACGCCTGGGGTGCGGAGATCTCAACCGAGCCCCATGAGCGCACCCGCATCACCGCGGCGCGCGAAGGGCTCTCGCTGGTGGGCGTGATCACCGCTGCGGCCTTGCCCGGTTTTTTGGCAACGGATTTGCCGCAGGGCTTGGCGCGCTTGAGTGGGGTGTTTGCCGGGGTGCTGGCGGTGTTTGCCGCGATCACGCTGTGGGCGGCGCCGCGTGCGGTCTTGGTGCCCAGCCCGCATCCGGGGGGGGTCGCCATGCTGCGCGAGGTGTGGGCCGATCGGCGCTTTTGCGCGCTGCTGCTGGTGTTTGCGGTCAATGGCATTGCCTCGGCGATTCCGGCCACACTGGTGCTTTTTTTTATCTCAGACGTGCTGCATCTTGCCGCCCGCGCCGATCTTTTTTTGGTGCTTTATTTCGTGGCCGGCGCGCTGGCTTTGCCGCTTTGGGTGAGCGTCTCGCGCCGCCTAGGCAAGAGCACCACGTGGTGCGTGGCGATGGGCTTGTCGGTGGCGGTGTTTGCTTGGGCGGGCTTTTTGGGTGCGGGCGATCTCTGGCAATTTGCGATCATCTGCGCGGCCTCGGGCGTGGCGCTGGGGGCAGATTTGGCATTGCCGCCTTCCATCTTGGCGGACATCATTGAAGGCGGCAACGAGGGCGAGGCAGCCCAAGCCCGCTCGGGGGCGTATTTCGGGGTGTGGAATTTTGTCACCAAGCTCAATCTTGCCTTGGCCGCGGGCGTGGCCCTGCCGCTCTTGCAGTTCGCCGGCTACACCCCAGGGCAGGCCGGTGGGGAAGGTGCGCTCATCCTCGCGTATGCGTGTGCCCCGCTTGTGCTCAAATTGCTGGCTGCCGCGCTGCTGTGGCGCCACCGCTCGACATTCATTCATCAAGGAAGCCTCTCATGTTGAAAAAACTCCTCTTCGCCACGCTCGCGCTGTTGGGCTTGGCCGGCTGCGGTTCGGTGAGCGTGCAAGATTACGCCCAGGAAAAACCCACCCTGGATCTGCGCGAATATTTCTCCGGCACGATCGATGGCTGGGGCATGTTTCAAGATCGCTCGGGTAAAGTGGTGAAACGCTTCCATGTGGTGATCGACGCGAAATGGGTGGGCGACGTGGGCACTCTGGATGAGCACTTCAGTTGGGCCGATGGCACCACCAGCCGGCGGGTGTGGACCCTCACCCGCACCGCGCCGAATCGCTATGTCGGCCGCGCGGATGATGTGGTGGGTGAGGCCGAAGGGATCTCCGCCGGCAATGCGCTGCGCTGGAAATACGTGCTCGCCTTGCCGGTCGATGGCAAGGTGTATCACGTCGATTTCGATGACTGGATGTATCTCATGAACGACAAGGTGATGCTCAATCGCTCGGAGATGAAAAAATTCGGTGTCTCTTTGGGCGAGCTGACTTTGTCATTCACCAAGCGCTGAGGCACTTATGGCCTTAAACCCGAAAATCACCGAGTGGCGCGGCAAGCGCGTGTGGCTTGTGGGCGGCTCGACGGGTATTGGCGCGGCGCTCGCCACCTTGCTCGCGCAGCAGGGCGCGCGGCTTGCGCTGTCGGCGCGGGGGGAATCTGCGCTGCGCGATCTCGCTGAGAAAATCGGCGGCGCGATCGTCGAGCCGCTGGATGTGAGCGACCCCGCCGCCTTCGGCCTGGCATGGTCGCGCATCAAGGCGGTTTGGGGCGGGGTGGATTTAGTGGTGCTCAATGCGGGCACCTACGAGCCCATTCGGGCGCCTGAGCTTAATGCCGAACGCGCCCGGCGGGTGATCGATGTGAATCTGATGGGCGTGATCAATGGCGTGGCAGCGGTGGTGCCCAGCTTGATCGAGCAGGGCAGCGGCGCGATTGTGGTGGTGGGCAGCGTGTCGGGCTATCGCGGCTTGCCCAAGGCGCTCATCTACGGCGCGAGCAAATCTGCGCTCATCAATTTCACTGAGACCCTCTGGCTGGATTTGTCCCCATCGGGCATCGGCGTGCATCTGGTGAGCCCGGGGTTTGTCGCCACCCCGCTCACCGCGCAAAACGAATTCAAAATGCCCGGGCTCATCAGCGCGGAAGAAGCCGCCCGGCAGATTGTCGCGGGGCTCGCGCGCGGTGAATTCGAGATTCACTTTCCCAAGGGCTTCACCCGCTGGTTAAAGCTCCTCGAGATCTTGCCCTACCCGCTGTATTTTCGCGCCGTGCGGCGCATGACGGGGTTGTGATGCGCGCCCTGGATGAGTTGATTGACTGCTACGAGAGCATCACACCAGAGGGCGTCTCTCGCCTGGCTTCGCTGTATGCCACGGATGCGCTATTTAAAGACCCCTTCAATGAAGTGCGCGGCCAGGCGGCGATCGCGAAGATTTTTTCGCATATGTTCACCCAGGTCGAAGCCCCGCGCTTCAAAGTGGTGGAGCGTATGCAGGCAGATAATGCCGCCATGCTGGTGTGGGAGTTTTCCTTCGGCCCGGCTAATAAACGCCGCCTGATCCGCGGCGCCACGCATTTGAAATTCGATAGCGCCGGCGCGGTGTGCGTGCATCGCGATTACTGGGACGCGGCCGAAGAGCTCTACGCCAAGGTGCCGGTGTTGGGCTGGCTGATGGCGGGATTGAGGCGGCTGGTGGCGGCCTGAGGCTTGGGGCGGGCAACCCCGCCCCGAGTCGCCCATGTGGTTACTTCGCCGGCCCACCACTGCGCGTCGGCGGCAGGTTATCCATATCCCGCGCCTGGGCTTCGTCGATGTATTCAAACACCCGCACCACCTTTTGTGCGCCGCCCGTGGTGCGGGCGATCTCGGTGGCTTCATCGGCTTCCTTGCGGGTCACCAGGCCCATCAGATAGACGATGTTATTTTCCGTCACCACCTTCACATGGTTGGGTGAAAACTTGTTGGCATCGACAAAGCGCGCCTTCACCTTGGAGGTGATGTAGGCATCATTGCTGCGCGAGGTGAGCGAGCTGGCACCGGCGATCTGCAGCTCATTCGTCACGGCGCGCACATTGGCCACGCCCGATGCCAGCTTTTCAGCTTCCTGGCGCGAGTCTTCATCGGGCACTTCGCCAGTCAAAAGCACATTGCGATTAAAGCTCGTGGCATTGACATGCACTCGGCTGCCGAAGCGATCCTTGATGCGGTTGCTGGTTTTCCATTCGATCGATTCGTCTTCGATATAGGCCCCGGAAGAGCGGCGATCGGCCACCAGCAAAGCCCCCGCGCCAAAGCCGGAGGCCACCACCGGAAAGCAGCCCTGCAAAGCTGGCACCACCGCACAACCTAGCGCAATCGTGAGCCACCCCGAACGCACAAAACGCTTCATCATTCCACTCCTAATAAAACACTATCAATCCCGTCGCACAGGCAGTGCAGGGTCAAAAGATGTACTTCCTGGATGCGCGCTGTGCGCTCGGCCGGCACGCAGATATTCACATCTTCCGGGCTGATCAGCTCGGCAATCTTGCCGCCGCCCTTGCCGGTAAGCGCCACCACGCGCATATCGCGATCATGCGCGGCATGGATGGCTTCCAGCACATTGGCTGAATTGCCGCTGGTGGAGATCGCCAGCAGCACATCGCCCGGGCGGCCCAAGGCGCGCACCTGCCGGGCGAAAATCTGGTCGAAGGCATAGTCATTGCCGACCGCGGTGAGAATCGAGCTGTCAGTGGAGAGCGCGATAGCGGCAAGCTCCGGGCGCTCGGCTTCAAAGCGGCCTACCATCTCGGCGGCGAAATGCTGGCTATCCGCGGCCGAGCCGCCATTGCCGCACGCCAGAATCTTGCCCTCGCTCATGAGGCAACCGACCATCATCTCAATGGCGGCGGCAATCGGGCCAGCGAGCTCCTCGACGGATTTTTGCTTGGTTTGGGCACTGTCGGCAAACTGCTGGGAGATGCGCGAAATGAGGTCCATGAATGCTCAGAAGCAAAGGGTTTTATGCGGCCTGATTCTATCACGCGCTACATCACCACAAACACGTCAACCCGCACTCGCTGCCAGGCACTGCGGCCTTTTTTTAAGGCGGCGATGCGCGCGGCAAGACGGGTGCCTTTATCCATCTCGGCGGCGAGCGATTGGTTTTCAGCACGCGGCAGATAACCCAACTTCTGCCCCTGCCATTCGACCCGTATGGCGTTGGCATCATGCGGATTATCTGGCTCGCGTTGCAAGGTCAGTGCGTCGCCTACTTGCAGCTGCGACCACAGCGCGGGCGCCTCGTAATGCCGGTATCCCGCCAAGGGGGAGCTTTGCACCAGCACCCGAATCCGCGCAGGCGGGTCAGCCTGTGCTGTGACGGCCAGTGCGCACAAAAGGCTAATCAGCAGAAAACGCATCCGGGATCCATTCAATCTTTGAAGATGACAGCCCATCCATCAGCACTACATCAAAGCGACAAGGCCGATCGGCTTGCGCCCGCCCGGCGCCATTAAGCCAGTGCGTGGCGGCCAGCACGATGCGCGCTTGTTTGGTCGCCGTGATCGATTCCGCTGCGCCGCCAAAGCGCTGGCTTTTTCTCAAGCGCACTTCGACGAACACCACTGTGCCACGATGTTCCGCGATGAGATCCACCTCGCCACCGCGGCAACGCACATTGCGCGCAATGATCTTGAGGCCTTGTCGGGTGAGATGGTCGGCGGCGAGTGTTTCGGCAGTGTTGCCAGTTTGGGTGGTGGTCATCGGCGTAGTGTTTGTTTGTGTAGAGCAAAGATGCCCTGTGGTGTTGAAGCGGCGCGCACTCCCAAGCCACGCTCCCTCCCCTGACAAGGGGAGG
>JBEAUN010000288.1:0-6249 GCA_041161415.1 Pseudomonadota bacterium
CATGAAGCCTCGGTAGCGGATCTGGCGAGCAGCAACCTGCCAACCCCACCCGAGCCGCCCCCACCCGCGCCCGCGCCGCGGCCGCTGCAACTGGAGGATCATCGCATCGCGTCCTTCGAGCGCCGGGTCGCCGCCGCGCTCAATTACCAAGGCTTTGGCAATGTGCGCATCGCGATGCCAAGGCCCCATCACCTCGAAGTGCGCATGACCGCCAATGCCATGCGGCCCCTCGCCCGCGCCGCCAACCGCGCTGCGCTCACCATCCTGCGTGCCTCGCCGCTTGATCTCGCCAGCATCCAGGTGTCTTTTGAGGACAACAGCCAGCCGATCGCGCGTTATGAATTTTTCGATCTCAACAAGCTGGATGATTTTTACAGCGGCTTGATCGATGAAGCCGCGCTCGCGCCTTTCATCAAGGCGCAGATGATCTCGCCCGAATACGCCCACATCGACCCCCTGACCCGCTTTGCCGATATCCGCCGGCCCGCCGATGCGCCGCAGCTCACCGATCTTTTGCAGCCCGCCGCTCGGCCGCTCCGCCGCGCCAGCGATGATTTTCTGGAGGCTGGCAAGGCGATTCGCGGCATCGATTGGCAAAGCGCTGCCTTGACTGGCGGCGGGCTGCTGCTCACCAGCCGGCTACTTGATCGCCGCGCAGATAATTTCGCCCGCGACCACGCCGACAATCGCCTTCTCTCCGGCATGACTCGCGTGGGTAATGCCTACCCCCTGCTCGCCACCGCCGGCGCTGCCGCCCATGCGCTATTCAGCACCGAGCCGCAAGCCAAGCGGGTGAGCTATGCCGCCACCGAAGCCGCCGGCGCCGCGCTCATCGCCAGCAGCGCCTTGAAGCTCGCCATCAAACGCGAGCGGCCGGATCATTCCGACAAAAAGAGCATGCCCTCCAACCACGCCGCAGTGGCCTGGGCCGTGACCACGCCCTATGCCGTCGAATACCGCGCGCCCTGGCTTTATGCCGCACCGCTGCTCACCCAATTCGCCCGCGTCGAAGACCGCAAGCACTGGGTGTCCGACACCGTCGCCGGCTCGCTCTTGGGCTACACCCTGGGCCGCGTGTTTCATGACGCAAGCCGCCGCGACACGGCGCTCCCCCGCGTCTTTGCCACGCGCGACGAGGTGGGGGTGTCATGGGCATTCTGAGGGCCCTGCTGGTGTGCGGTCTCATCATCAGCAACGTAGAAGCCAGCTGCCGCGTGACAGACCCGGAATTGGCGAGCCACTATGAAGGCGGCTGCCAAAACGGCCTGGCCGAAGGCGTGGGTTTTGCACGCGGCAGCGCGCAGTACAGCGGAGATTTCCAAGCCGGCATGAAACACGGCAAAGGCGTCAAAACCTGGCCCAACGGCGACCGCTATGAAGGCCAATTCGAGGCAGATCAAAAACACGGCGAAGGCACCTACACCTGGGGCGAACGCTCGCTCTCGCCCAACACCCGCTACACCGGCCACTTCGCCCACGACGAACGCGAAGGCCCGGGCGCCTACACCACCGCATCCGGCGCGAAGCTAGAAACCGAGTGGCTAAAAGGCGTCCCGGTGGCGCCGTTGCCGCCGCAATGGCAAGCCTATGCCAGCAGCATCCTCGCAAATGAAGCGCTCGCCGCACCAGGCGGCCAGGTTTGCAAATCGGTCATCCTGGGGCATGGCACCCAAGACTGGCTCACCGCCACCGTGATCGCGAGCGACGGGCTCAGGGCGACATTACGAATCGACCACGCCGGAGCGCACCCGCACGCCTACGAAGGCGAGCCGATTGCAGAAGGCCATGCGCTTGTCATGCCGCTCGCCGGCTGGAAAAGCTGTGTACATGGCGGCGCCAAGCAACGCCCACACAGCCGCCCCTGACAAAGCCATCGCCTACCCGATCCCACCATGCCGCCTATCCTCCAATCCACCCTGCTGCTGGTCTGCTCGAATGTCTTCATGACCTTCGCCTGGTATGCCCACTTGCGCAATCTCTCGGCCAAGCCGTGGTGGATTGCCGCACTCGTTTCCTGGGGCATCGCGCTGTTTGAATATCTGCTGCAAGTGCCCGCCAATCGCATTGGCTACACCGCACTCTCCTTGGGGCAGCTCAAAATCCTGCAGGAAGTCATCACCCTCTCGATCTTCGTGCCCTTCGCCGTTTTCTACATGAACGAGCCCTTGAAACTTGACTATCTGTGGGCCGCTTTGTGTATCCTTGGCGCGGTCTATTTCATCTTCAGATCATGATGCTCGACAAAGCGCGCTACATCGTCGTCGAAGGCCCCATCGGGGCGGGCAAGACCAGTCTCGCCAAGCGGCTCGCCGAGCGGCTGGATGCCACCACCTGCATGGAAGCGCCGGAGCAGAATGCCTTCTTGTCGCGGTTTTATTCCGACATGGCCCGTCATGCCCTGCCCACCCAGATCGCCTTTTTGCTGCAGCGGGTGGATATGCTCTCGGCATTAACCGCCCATGATTTTGACAAGCAGCGGGTGGTCTCTGATTTCCTGCTCGACAAAGACCCGCTCTTTGCCGCCATGAATCTCGATCCGGCCGAGCATTTGCTCTACCAGGATCTCTACCGCCGTCTGGCCCCGCCGGTGAAAAAGCCCGATCTGGTGATCTACCTGCAAGCCGACCCAACCACGCTCATGAACCGGGTGCGCAATCGCGGGCTCGATGCCGAGCGGCGCATCACCACGTCTTATCTTGCGCGGGTGGCGGATCAATACACCAGCTTCTTCCATGAATTCACCAGCTGCCCCTTGTTTGTGGTGGATGCGCAGGTGCTGAACCCCGTTGATATCCCCGAAGACTTCGAGCTCTTGATCGAGCGGCTCAAAGCCATGCGCAGCTACCGAGAATTTTTCGGCTACGCCGAGTAGAATCGCGCTTCTTTTTTGCCTCGCTTACCATCATGTCTGGTTATCTGCAGGATCAAAAACCCGTCACCCTCACCGAACTGGCAAGGATGCGCTTGGCCAATGAAAAAATCGCCGTGCTCACCTGCTATGACGCGAGCTTCGCCAGCCTGCTTGAGAGGAATGGCGTCGACGTGCTGTTGGTCGGCGACTCCTTAGGCAATGTGCTGCAAGGCGAGCGCTCCACCCTGCCGGTGACGCTCGAGCACATGCGCTACCACACCGCCTGCGTGGCCCGGGGCGCGTCACGGCCGCTGATCGTTACCGATCTGCCCTTCGGCAGCTACCAGGAAAGTCCCGCCCAGGCGCTCCGTACAGCGACCACCGTCATGGCCGCCGGTGCGCAGATGGTGAAGCTCGAAGGCGGCGAGTACATGGCCGAGACCGTGCGCTTCCTGGTCGAGCGCGGTGTGCCAGTGTGCGCGCACATCGGCTTGACACCGCAATCCGTCAATCAGCTCGGCGGCTATCGCGTGCAGGGCCGCTCGGAAGGCGCAGCAGCGCAATTAAAGCGCGACGCCGTGGCGCTTGAACAAGCGGGCGCAGCAATGCTGGTACTGGAAATGGTGCCCGCGCCGCTGGCCGATGACATCACCGCCGCCACCCAAAACCTCGCCACCATCGGCATTGGCGCCTCGGTCAATTGCCACGGGCAAGTGCTGGTGCTGCATGACATGCTGGGCATCTACCCCGGCAAACAAGCGCGCTTCGTGCGCAACTTCATGGAAGGCGCAAGCAGCATCGATGACGCCATCGCGCGCTATGTGAAAGAGGTCAAACGCGGCCTCTTCCCCACGCCCGCCCACTGCTACTAAGCCCTGCTTCATGACTCAGATTCACACCCGCATCGCGGACCTCGTCGCCGCGCTTCATGCCCATCGCCAGCGCGGCGAGCGCATTGTGTTTGTGCCCACCATGGGCAATCTCCATGAAGGCCATGAAAGCCTCATGCGCGCCGCGCGAGAACACGGCGAATGCGTGGTCGCCAGCATCTTCGTCAATCGCCTGCAGTTTGGGCCTGCGGAAGATTTCGACCGCTACCCGCGCACGTTTGAGTCTGACTTGCAGCGCCTTCAAGCGTGCGGTGTCACGCATCTTTTCGCGCCGGATGAAAAAGAGCTCTACCCCACCCCGCAGCACACCTTCGTCGAGCCCGAAGCCTTCTTGCAAAGCACCCTGGACGGCGAATTTCGCCACGGCCATTTTCGCGGCGTGGCCACGGTGGTGTTGAAGCTTTTCAATATCGTTGCCCCGCATGTCGCGATCTTCGGCCGCAAGGATTTCCAGCAACTGCGGGTGATTGAAAACATGGTGCGGGAATTGAATCTGCCGATCGAGATCATCGGCGCCCCCACGGTGCGCGCCGATGACGGCTTGGCGCTTTCCTCCCGCAATGGCTATCTCAACGCCTCCGAGCGCGAGGCGGCAAAACGGCTCTTTCAGGTGCTCAAGGATGTTGCGCATGCCTTAAGAGATGGGCACACCGACATCTCTGCGCTGGAGGCAGCAGCACTCAGTCGTCTCAGTGAAAACAACTGGAAACCGCAATATGTTGCAGTGCGAAGAGCGCTTGATTTGCAGCCCGTCAGCGCAATACAATGCGCGGCCGACGGCCCGCAGGGCCTCGTGGTGCTCGGCGCCGCTTATATTGGCAGCACCCGGCTCATTGATAACGTAGAGGTCACAGCCGATTTTTAAGGCACGCACCCGCCGCAAGGCAGGCTCGCGCTGGAAGGAACCGATATGCTTCGCACGATGCTCCAATCCAAACTGCACCGCGTCACGGTCACGCACGCAGAGCTCCACTATGAGGGCTCCTGCGCCATCGACCAGGATCTGCTCGATGCCGCTGACATCAAAGAGTACCAGGCGATCGACATCTACAACGTCAACAACGGCGAGCGCTTCTCCACCTACGCCATCAGCGCCGAGCGTGGAAGCGGCATCATCTCAGTGAATGGCGCAGCGGCCCGCAAAGCCGCGCCGGGCGATCTCTTGATCATCGCCTGCTTCGCGCAATACAACGAGCTCGAGCTGCAAAAATACGAGCCCAAGTTGATCTACGCCGATTCCACCAATCGCATCCAGGGAAAACGCAGCCACATTCCGGTGCAGCTGGCGAGCTGAATCTGAGAATTACCTACCCCGACCGCAGCGCGTTGACGATATTCATCCGCGCTGCGCGCACCGCAGGCAAAAAACCACCGGCCAGCCCCATCGCCAAAGCAAACACACACGTTTGCAGCACGATATTTGGCGTCATCCGAAAGCCAAACGCGAGCTCGGAAAACGACTGCCAATTCATGGTCGACAGCGAATAAAGCTGCATCAAGGACGCCAGCGCCAACCCCGCCACCGCGCCCACCACCGAGAGCAACATCGCTTCGGTCAAAAACACCGCCATCACCGAGCGGCGGGTGAAACCCAGCGCACGCAGCGTGCCGATCTCGGCCACGCGATTGGCCACCGCGGCATACATGGTGATCATCGCCCCAATCACTGCCCCCAGCGAAAAAATCACCGACAGCGTGAGCCCCAGATACCGGATGAATTTCGCCAGCGCCTCAGATTGATCGGCATAAAACCGCGACTCGCGCTTGGCTTCAAGCTTCAAGCGCGGGTCGGCTTCCAAGGCGGCCTGCACCGCCTCAAAATCTTCGCTATTCCGCAAGCGAAACAGCACGCTTGAAAATGCCGGCCGGCGAAACGCAGGCATCAGCTGCGAGGCCTCGCCCCACAGCTCGGAATCAAAGCCGCTGCCCCCGCCATCGAACACGCCCACCACGCGCCAGTCGCGCCCACAAAAACGCACCACCTCGCCCAAGCGTGTGCCCTCGAAACCCGCCGCAATCGAGCGCCCGGCGATCACCTCGGCCGCGCCGGGCCGAAACATCCGGCCTTCGATCAGCCGCACTTGCGGGCGAAGCGCAAAACCTTGCTCCCCCACGCCACGAATCACCACATTGGCGGGCTTGTCAGTGCCACGCTTATTGAGCGAAATCAGCACCACCGCCTCTTTCGAGATCATCGGCAAGCCCTCAGCGCCTAAAGCCACCTGGGGCAAGCTTTCCAGAATCGAAGCCTGCAATCGCTCAACGCCGCTTTGCACTTCATTGCCCGCGCCGGCACGAATCACCACCACGTTATCGGCGCTGCCGGTGTCGACCAACGTGCGGCGCAGCCCCTCTTCCAGCATCAACACCGAGGCGAAGACAAACACCACCAGCGCCATGCCGCCGGCGGTAAAAAAAGTGGTGAGCTTTCTCGCCCACAGATTCGAAACACTGTATGAAAACGGGATTTTCAAATTGCACCCAACCGCTGCAAAGAAGGCATCACAC